>JAJZAR010000033.1 GCA_021799315.1 Thermoplasmata archaeon
TAAATTTTAAGAAGATCAATTTGCCCATGACAAAACCTTTTAAGATATCTCTTGGTTCCACAGATTTCTACGAAGGGTTCATTGTCACACTGGAAACCGATGATGGAATAAAGGGGTACGGCGAAGCTACAACCACACCTTTCATAACAGGAGACACCATAGGTTCAATTGAAAGCGAACTTGCTATATTCTCTGAAGCTTTGAAAAACAGGGAAGAGTCACCAGAAGAACTCAATCTGCTGATGAAGAGCCTGTGCAAATCAGCTAAAGCAAGCAGAATGGCAGTAGATGAAGCACTTTGGGATGTAATCGGAAAGAGAGGAAAAATGAATGTCAAGAAGATGCTTGGCAATTATCGAAATTCAATTGCCACATCCTATACTGTGGATCTTGTAAGTCCCAGTGAAGCCAGAAAACAGGCTGTGGAACTTCTTTCACAGGGAGTCAAAATCTTTAAGATCAAAATGGGGAGAGGAATAGCAGAGGATCTTGAAAGGGTAAAAACAGTAAGAGAGGTCGTTGGAAATGATCTCATGATTTATGTGGACTTCAACCAGGCATACACCGCAAGAAAGGCTGTGGAAATTTCCAAGCACCTCAGCAAATACAATATAGAGTTTCTCGAACAGCCTGTGAATATGTTTGATATAAAGGGATTGAAATTCATAAGGGACAGATCAGATATACCTGTCTTTGCTGACGAGACAATTTTTTCGCCAGATGATGTTGTAAATGTACTTCAAACAGAATCTGTTGATGGTATAAACATCAAGCTCATGAAATCAGGAGGTATCACAGAATCCATTCAGATGGTTGATATTGCTGAATCTTTCAGGGCTCCAGTGATGATTGGATGTATGGTAGAGACGCGACTGGCAAATACAGCTGGCCTCGTGGTAGCTCTCGCGAAACATGGTGTAAAATATGCAGACTTAGATGGCTATAGCAATATCACAAGGGATATAGCAAGCCAGGCTGTGACATTCAAGTCAGGAGAACTAACTCTGCCGGATATACCGGGAATAGGCGTGGAACTTGATAGGGATTTTGTCAAGAAAGAGCTTGGTCAGAAGAACTGAAGCGCCCTGTATATTGCCCCTAGAACATTTTCACTTTTTGTTGAATAGCAGGATATGTAAGCTATTTTAGTGTTTAATACGCCTATGTCTGCGGATATGCTGGAGGATATAAAAACACAGTTATTGTTTTCTGCAGCGGCATTTATGTCTTCATATCTTGTCTTCATGTGTTCATTTCTTCCAACGAAAATGATCTGTGCTCCTTTCATTTCTCTTTCCCTTAGTTGATCAAGAGATAATACTGTGAAATGGAAATTCTGCGATTTCAATGTTGAAACAATTTGAGAGCCATCATTCTTTGCTTCGGAAACTTTTGATTCAGGTTTCACGTCAAGAAGCACAAGAAAAAATGGTTTGTTCGGATCTATGGTCCCGACTCTCTCAGTTCTGTTGAAAACGAGTGAGAAACTGTCAAGTATTTCAACTGGAGGATTGTATTTCAACGTTCTTTGAGGAACAAGGTTCGTGTTTCTTTCCACCTTGTCCTTCATTTTTTTCACATCCATTTCACCCAAAATCCGGTCTATTTCCGACGCAGTCTGAAGGCTGCTTGTCTCTATTATATCAACTTCCTTTCCCACACTCTGTCCAACAATTTCTTTCAGATCATAATTTGAAGAGAGTGCCTTCATATTCACAGAATCTGTAAGTATCACACCCTTAAAGCCCAATTTTTCCCTGAGAAGTCTCTGTATTTTTTCTGACATGGAAGATGGAAAATCCGGATCAAGTTCTGTATACAGCACATGGGAGAGCATGATCGATCTCACACCGTTGCCTATTGCCATTGTGAATGGATACATATCATTGTAAATAAGCTGTTTTTGCCTCATATCCCGTGGGAGCACTTCATGAGAATCCTCCATAACACTTCCGTGTCCTGGAAAATGTTTTGCGGTGGATGCAACACCAGAATCATTCAATCCTCTTATTATGGCGCTTCCGTGAGCTCCTATCTTCTCGAGATCATCTCCAAAACTCCTTTCAAGGAGTACAGGGTTGAATTTATTCAGTGTATCCAGAACAGGTGCCAGATTCCATCTTATTCCAAGTTCTGACAGCTGTGTGCCAGTAATGCATGCTGATAAATACGTCAATTTCTGGTTGTCAACTCTTGATAAGAAATAATTGCTCGGTATGTAGTCAAGCCACGGTATCCTCACAACATTCCCTCCTTCCTGATCCACTGCAATCACAGGTTTTTTCACACCACAATCAATTTCATATGCATGGTTTATCTTTTTAATCAATTCCTGCAGCTCACTGGCAGTACCGAAATCCGATCTGAAGAGAACAATGGAAAAGGGCAATATTTTTTTTAACTCTCTGAATGTTTCCTCCTCGCTATCGAAACCTCCCAAACCTGTCTGGATTAAATTTCCCGGAATCATAGGCTTGTAGATTCAATTATAATTTATACTTTGCTTAGTGAGAAATTATTGTGTGATACGTAAAAAGATCAAAAATGTTTATTTAAAGCCCCTCTTTTCCCAACCCTCTGAGAATAAGTTAAAATCATGGTTAGATTCATCAGCAATATAATCATCAATCTTATTCGTTAGATTTATTCCTATTCCTGGTTTTTCAGGCAGAGACACGTAACCGTCTTTAACCTCTGGTCTTACATCCACTATCTGGTTAATCCAGTCAGGGTAAGCAAATTCATCAAACATTTCCTGTATTTTTATGTTGTTCAGCATGGCATCCACATTCAATGTTGTAAACGTATTCAGAGGCCCTTCAGCCTGATGGGGTGCCATCGCAATATTATTTGCCTCCGCCATTGCTCCTATTTTCAGGATTTGTGTAATTCCGCCCGTATTTATGAGATCTGGCTGTGCTATACTGACAGAGCCAATTTTAAACATTTCTGTAAAATCATATGATGTTATCAATCTTTCGCCTGCAGCAATTGGAATTTTTAAGGATCGGGATAACATAGCAAGACCCTCTATATCCTCAGGTATAACAGGCTCTTCAAACCATCCAATGTTAGGGTATTTTTCAAGTTCCTTGCCTATTTTCATCGCAGTAGCTCTATTGAACCTGCCATGCCCCTCTATGAGCATTTCGGTCCTATCTCCCACGACACTATGCACTGTTTCTATGATCTCCATGGATTTTTTATATTCCTCATAATCAAGAAATCCGGAACCATCTCCAAAGGGGTCAAATTTCAAAGCTCTATAACCTTTGTTTATCACCTTTTTTGCTTCTTTTCCCCAGTCATCCACATTATTTATATTCGTATACCAGCCATTGGCATACACCTTTACCCTGTCTCTTACAGGTCCGCCGAACAGGTTATAAATCGTGGATCCAAAGTGTTTCCCTATGAGATCAAAGCATGCGGATTCAATGCCGCTCATAAGTGATATATTTACAATATCTCTATTCCTGTTAAATGAAGAAATAAACCATTCATTTATGAGTTTCCTTACGTTAAAGGGATTTTTATTTATTATAAAATTTTTTATATCTTTAATGTGATTAGCCACAGCAAATTGGCTGGTGTATACAGTTGCCTCGCCATAACCATTTTCACCATCATCGGTTACGATTTCTAAGAAAACCCACTTTTTCCATGGATTCTTTATTATGTATGATTTTAAATCAACAATTTTCATGTTTTAACATGGGTCTAAACTATAAGTTCCTTACGTAAAATATCGGTAATTGAAGCCATCTAAGCTGTGCTCTGGATTAGCTTGCCTATGCATCTTTAACGGTATCTTTCGTTACCTTTCTGGATCATGAGTTGTAATCTTGTAGAACAGACCAATTGAAAAAGTAACAAACAGAAGCTTGGAGAAACACTTTTCAAATCTTTTCCCCGGTAATAACTTTCACACATTATTACGCCAATTCTAAAATTCATAAAATTACTTGAGCACTCCTCAAAGGGAGAAGCCAGTAGTAATTTATATGGCGTCGACATGTATAGATATCTACATATACCGACAAAAAAAGTAGCGCTTAGAGAAGATGTGTGCAAAAAATTGAAGGAGCTAAAGAGACCAGATGAAAGTTTCAGTGATGTTATAGAGACGTTGACAGTAAAGAAAGGAAGTATATTGCCTCTTTGGGGGTCATTGTCTAAATCTAAAGCCTTGAAGATGATCGAAGATGATTTAGACGCCATTAAAAATGGAGCCAAAATTAGATCATGATTCTATTTGATACTTCAGCGATAATAGATTTCTTGAGAGGAGGATTGAAATCCCAGTCTATTATTGAGGAAATTGAGAGAAAAGGAGAAAGCGTATACACTACAGTCGTTTCCCAATAAGAACTCCTCACTCCTGTATACCACAGGGGATTAAAGATGGAGGAAAGGGATATTAGGGCATTTCTCGCAAGATCCGTTGTCTTTCCGCTAGATCAAATCGCTGCTGAGGAGTCATATCGCATAATGGGAGGGTTGTTGAAGCTAAGAGTTCCTGTATGAGTAGTACCTTCAACAGATACACTGATCTCTACAAACCAACGAAATGAATATTCACAGGAGATCAGAATGAAATAATATCTACGCTATAGTACACAAAAACATGGAGTTAAGGATTAAACAAAACTCTAACAACACACTAAAATCTGCATCCCTATAACTATGACATAAATTTTAAGAAATTATTCTGCAGATTCCTTTCCTTTTATAAAGGGCAGATCGTATTTACTGTTCAGTTCCAATCGCCCTATCTTTTCAAAGGCTTTGGCAAGATATGATGAATATGTACTTCCGTCATTCAGATCAGTATAAGATACGCCTCCATTGTGTACATTTGCATGAATAATTTTGTGGTCTCCCAGGTAGATCGTCACATGACCTGTGTAAAACACAAGATCTCCAGGTTTTGCATGATCAAAATCGCCTATGGTGATTGAAGCTTCTCTTTGCCAGCCTGAATTCCTTGGGATTTCAGTTCCACAGAATCTGAATAATCTCTGGGTAAAGCCCGAACAGTCGTATCCAAGATCAGAAGTTCCGCCCCATAGATAGGGTACTCCAACGAACTCTTGAGCAAGATCGACCGGTTTGTATTTTACACCATTCCTCACAAGGAAATCTTCAGGGATACCATGAAATGATATCTCATCATCGTTCACATAGGATCCAAAGGGAAACACCATGTGTTCTGATCTGAAATTTTTCCTCAGCACATATTTTTTATTCTCGCAATCCTGAATGAGATTTTTCATCACATATCCTCTGACTCTATCAATCCCTTCCACTAGATAATAGTCACCAGACTCAGATATCACCGTAACTGCTTCACCGTAAATCAATTGGGAATTCCTTTCACTTCTGAACTTGGGCTCTGTTCTGAGATCAACCGTACTCATGACGACGCATTTCATGAATGGAGCAATAGGGAACAACAATAAAATGATTAGCAGATAGAAATTTATTCTTTATACATCTCTAAATTATAACGGGAGCAGATAAGAAACCACAAAGAGTGCATAGTAGTCAAACAAATTTATAACTCTCATACAACTCCTCCTACATGAATGAGGTCTATATACCAGAAATATTCAATGAAAACGAGGGCGAACTCCATATTGAAAACGTATCCCTGAAATCCATAGCTGAAAAATATGGGACACCAGTATACGTAACCTCTGCTCTGAGAATTGAGCAGAACTATAACGAGATCCTTCAGGCTTTCAGAAAGAGATTGGATAATTTTTCCATTAAATATGCAGTAAAGGCCAATTCAAACCCAAACATTATAAGAATTCTGGCGAAAATGGGCGCTGGAGCTGACGTTTCCAATCTTACTGAGTATGAACTTGCAAAACTTGGGGGAATTTCTGACAAAAAGATCATAATGACGCCAAACAATATGGACGCGCAATCACTTAGAGAAATGTCAAAAAAAGGCATCACGATCAATTTTGATGATATCAACCAGATGAATTCAGTTAAGGATTCTCTTCCGGAAATAGTTTCTTTCAGAATCAACCCTGGCAGAGGAAGAGGAGAATTTCCAGGTACAACCACCGCAGGCCCTGAAGCTAAATTCGGCCTACCTTTGGAAAAGGCAATGGAAGGTTACTCAATGGCAAAGGAAGCAGGAGCTACAAAATTTGGCATTCATATGATGACCGGTTCCAATGTTCTTGACCCGGCGTATTTTGGATCCATATCATCGGTGATTTTTGATCTGTCTATCGAACTCTCAAAAAAACTGGGGATAGAGTTCTCCTACATTGACATTGGTGGTGGGTTTGGTGTGCCCTATAGGCCAGGAGAAACAAGACTCGATATGGATAAAGTCGCAGAGAATATATGCACAGAAATGAAGCGCAAATTCAGTTCAGCGGGTTTGAAAATTCCTGATCTTTATATGGAACCAGGAAGATATCTTGTTTCCGATTCAACAGTTCTTGTGGGTAAAGTTACAAACATAAAGGACAATGGAAAAATTTTCATTGGCACAGATATGGGAATGACAACTCTTTTGAGACCTGCCCTTTATGGTGCATATCATCACATATCTCCTGTTATATCTGGGGCAAAGGGTAAAACGATTGAGCATTGCAAAATTGTGGGGCAGGTATGTGAGAATACTGATGTGATCGGGGAAGGCAGAACTTTTCCGACTTTAAGTGTAGGCGATCTTCTGGCTGTATTCAATGCCGGTGCCTACGGTTATAGCATGAGCATGAATTTCAATGGAAACCTGCGTCCCGCAGAAATTCTCATAAGGGATGGAAAGGATATCATAATTCGAAGAAGAGAAACTGTTCAGGATATTGTTCAGACGGTTGTCTGAGAAGAGATATACCCTATTTTCTTTAGCCACTCGATTTTAACTGTGTTGATTTTTGTAGATCAACTTAAGAAATAATATTACAGGTTTCCGTTCACAAAGGATCTCAGTGTATCATCGACCTTTGATGCGATTTCGCTGTCGTCTAAATTAAAATTATTGAGAAAAATGCTGAAATAAACATCCAGCTTCCCTATATACCCGGAAAGTGAAGAACAATAGGAAAACGAACCTGTTTTTGCGTTAATATTCATCTCTTTGAGATCTGCTAGCCTTCCCGATATGGTTCCATTCCCTGGCGATGGCAGGAAATGAATGAAGTCATAATCGCCTTCCTTTCCCACATTCCATATAAATTCTGAAAGAAAGCTGGTGGTCAGTAAGTTATGTCTTGAAAGGCCAGATCCGTCAACAATTCTTATCCCCTCAGTGTTAATGCCCATTTTTGAGATCATTTTACCAATAATTTCAACAGAGTCGTTCCAGTTTCCCTTACGTTCTCCCTCTATGTAAGAGAGGTATTTTGTAAGAACCTCTATGGAAAAATTGCAACTGTGGATTTCAATGTGCTTGAGGATATCTGTTAAACGTTCCTGATGAACATACACATTGCCCACATTCTCAACCTCATTTATCTCATATGTTGGACCATTTTTGGCACCGAGGACTTTTCCAATGGAATATGAAAAATTGTAATACTGATCTGGAACACTGTATCTGCATTTTGCATGGACCTCCTCTGACTGTAACAGGGGCGAAATAATATTATCTGCAGAATCTGTGCATCCTTCATTTATTGCATAGGGAACAATTCTGGATTGGTAACATGCGCCTATGTCATCTATCTCCCATCCATATCCAAATTGAGAATTGTCCATCACCGTATTATCGAAAACCATATTGTCTAGGCTCTTGACATTCATTTCGCTTAACATTTTGGAAAGATCTTCACTTCCCAGTAAGGGGCATGGATCTCCAGAAATAAGCAACCTGTGATCCTCACAGGCAAATTTTGTTTTCAAGGTGAATTGAGGCCCCAGTGTTCTGTACGCTGCATAACCGGAAATTATTTTCATGTTTGATGCAGGTAACATGGAAATTGACTCGTTTTTTGCAGATAATATACGTCCTTCGCCATTTCTGAAACAATATGAGATAAGCCCCGCCATGTATGTTCACCTCTCTTTATCCTTGTCCTCCTCTTTTTTCAGGAGTTTGAAAATGGGTTCGATTCTGTATTCGTACTTCTCCAACAGGCTCCTGGCTTCCTGATCGTTCAGATTAAACTCCTGAATCAGCATGGTCTGTGCTCTTTTCTTCAGTTTTTCATTATACCATGCACCCATGTGGGACATGATGTTCCTGTGTGTGTAGCCCAGTTTAACTGCCACCGTTGTGGATATCATATTCAAGACCATTTTCTGGGATGTGCCAGCCTTCATTCGTGTGGAACCCTGTATGACCTCTGGACCCGTATCCATGGTCACGCTTATTTTTGATACATCATGGATAGGCTTATGCAGATTATTTGTGATTCCCACACTCAAAGAACCAATCTTATTTGCATATTCTATTGCAGACAGGACAAAGGGTGTCGACCCTGATGCGCTGATTCCTATAAGCACATCCTTGTTATTGAACGCCTTCTCTTTCAGCATTTTGATGGGTTCATCTCTGTCATCTTCAGCACCTTCCACAGATCTTTTAATTGCCTCATCGCCGCCTGCCATTATGCAGTCAAAAAGTTCTTGCCCTATTCCATAGGTAGGCCACAGCTCGGCCACATCCTGCGTGGCCAATCTTCCACTTGTCCCTGCTCCCACATATATGATCCTGCCACCGTTTTTGACACGTTCCAGTATGGCTTTCATAGCCGTCTTAATCTGTTCCATGGCTCTTGAAACGCCATCGTAGGCAAGAATATCTGCCATGTGGATAAATTCCAGAACATCATCCGTCTCCCATGTTTCAATTTCCCTAGAAAAAATATTGTTAGATTCTGTGCCCTTCATTGCAATTAATAGATCATGGGAATAATAACCTTGTTGTGCTTTTCAAAATAGAACTGTGGGTTTTGTTCAGAATGGTTCATAGTGATTTGTGGTTAACTTTTCACATGACACTTTCTCTTTTTATGGTTGAAAGGCAAAGTCTGGATGGAAAATCAATTCCATGATAGACTTTCTGATGTGCTACTGCGAATTTTTCAGTGTTCCACTGAATCCCAGAAATATTCTGGTTTCGTGCGTATTTTGGAAAGGCACTTGATGAAATTTCAACTCTCAGGCTATGCTCAGGTTTCACCAGATGGCCAGTGTTCCATAGATCAAGTTCAATGTGCATTTTTCTGTTCTCAGAATGCTCATATCTCACCTCCGGGCCATCTCTGTAGCTCAATCTGCAGATATTATCCAGCAATCTCTGGGCGTATCCATCAGGCCAGACGTCAAGAAGCTTCACTGTAACGTCAGTGTCTGGAGCACTGGTCTCCACGAATAGATGGGCACTTACCTTCCCCAGTATGATCAATTCTTTCTCAAAGGGTTCTGTAGTGTAAACCAGCACATCTTTTCTCTTCTCAATCTCAGAGTAATCGTCTGGTCCACCCATCTGGCTGAACGAGTCTGTTCCAAGATAGGGTACTGGTTTCATTGGATCATAGGAAAAAGAGTCATCCCTCTCTTTGTAGTCCGGCTTTATCATCGATAGAACTCCATCTCCGTATTTTCCATTTGCAGATCCTTGAGAACGAAGAAAATATTCTATAGTATCGACATTATCCAAAGGCCATTGTTTGAAATCAAACCATCTGTTAATTCCCATAATGAATATCTTTGCCTGTGAATCCTCACTCCTCTTTGATATAATATTTTCAATCCATTTGCATTCTTCGCTTACAAGGTCAAGAATAGAATCCTTCCCAAAATTCAATCTGCCAAGAATTTCTGTTCTATTCACGCCATGTGGCCATGGACCTATTATGATCTTCTGGCTATCTCTGGAAAATGATGACATGGAGGCTTCTTTCATTCCCTTATAATTGATGAACGTCCCGATCTGTTCATCATCATACCATCCGCTTATGTGCATTACTGGAAGATCCAGAGTATTCAATTTCTTTTGATAGAATAAGGGATTCCAGAAGGAACTGCCCGGTTCATTTTTCACCATCTCCTTCCAGAAAGGTATGTTTCTTCCGGTCTTTTCATCCAGTTTTATGAAAGGTAAACTCTCATAAACGGCTTTCATGTCAACAAGATTCATGTTCTGCATAACATGTCCCGATATGGAAAAGAGCCATGAAATGTAAGTTGGAGATGGGGTACATGTGGGATTCTCAACAAAGGGATCAGAGGGCGAAACTATGCTTATCATCCCCTTCAAGGCTTCAGGCTTTCTGAGCGCAGTCAACCATTGTACCCTTGCAGAATATGATGCACCCCATGTAAACACATTTCCATCACACCAGGGTTGTTTAGAGCACCACTCTATGAGAGTAACACCATCAGCCCCTTCATTCATGTAAGGGATGAATTTTCCTTCCGAATCGCCCCTTCCTCTGACATCACAGGACACAAAGTTAAATCCCTTCCTTTGAAATTCGAGTGCGCTTTCGACTCTTTCTGTGTCTTCCTTTCCGTAGGGTGTTCTGAAAAGAATCGTTGGAGCCGGGCCAGTGCTAGTTATGTAAACATCACAGGACAGTTCTACCCCGTCATTCATCCTCACTCTCTGATCAAATTTTATCATGATCTTCACTTTCCTTATGGTAGAGAACACTCATTGTGCAGAGTATATTTACCTTTATTCAAGTCAAGAACCATTAAAATAAATTTAGTACATGCTCTAGGGCACCAAGGAGAATATACATAAATTTTCACTTTTCCTCAGTCAGTCACGTATAAAGTTATATATTCCATATTACATTTCAACATGGTTAAATGGCACCAAAATACGTAAAAACAGTTTCAGAAGCCATAAATTATTACTATGCATGACTCGTTATTTCAAGGGCAGCTGGAAAAATGGATCAGTTTGGCCTCGTCACATATCAATATAAAAAGCTGAATAAGGGTGAAATCCACTGGTCAGACTTCGACGGTGAAATAAGAATGCAGATAAGGTCTTCAAATGAATGTGTTTATTGCGGGGATGAATCCACTCAGATGGATCATGTGGTTCCGAGAAATCTGGGAGGACCTGAAGGGGTTCATAATACAGTCAAGGCGTGCAAACACTGCAACGCATCAAAGGGCGATAAGGATCTTATGGATTGGTGGATAAATCATCTGGGTAAAACAGAGGCTACGCTACCAAGAATTCCAATTGGAATCTATCTGAAGTTAAGCTATGGATGGCATAATATAAATCATTCTCTCAAGAAAAATGCCAGAGAACTTTCAGATCTTAAACCCTTTCTGCCGGTAAGATTGATATAATCTGAACTGTTTATTCCATAATTTCCATCAATTGTTCATACCTTCTTTTCAATCTTTGACTGGTATGTTGTTTGTAAATATGTTCCAGCATTTCTCTACCTCGGGTTCTGGATATAAAGAAGGCATAATAGAGAGGAGATATGGCTCTGTACATCATTACTCTCTCAATGGGAACATCATGAACCATTTTACTCGAAATATTGTAAATCCCAGGTGCGCTGAGTTCTTCCATATCATCAACAATGGCCGCAAGATCCAGGGCCACATCTCCAATGCTGGAATCTGCCCAGTCAAGTATTCCCTTAACTCTTCTATGATTCCCGGATATAATCACATTATCCTTTGATAGATCGCCGTGCACAAATGACATGTCCTCGGGTGCTAAGGAATCCAAACATTTGTTCACCTCACCTCTCAAGTTGTCGAAGAACTCTTGTTCAATTGTTGGGACAAGTTCATTTTGAAATGACAGGATAAGCTTTTCCATTTTCATTTGCCACTCCTTTGCCGTAAATCTATCCATATATGGAAGTTTTTTGAATTCTGATGAATGCGATTTGTTAAATTGTAATACCTCTGAAAAATCTGTGATCATTTGCCTACCTCTGCTCTTGGAATTCTTCAGAGGTACACCTTCAATATATCTGTATGTTCCAAACATGGGTTCTCTCTCATGAAAATATTCATACTGGGGCACGTTCACTGGATAGGAATCCATATGTTTCAGCAGTTCTATCTCTTTCAGCATTTTGTCTTTCGCGTACCTCGTCGTGGGAAACCTGCAAACAATCTCTTCATTCAAAAGCAATATATTTGAATTCCATCCTCCAGAGAGTATCCTATATTTCTTTATCTGCAAATCTGGAAGAAAATCCTTCAGATTGCTCAGCAGTTCGAGTTCCCTATCATGGGTTAAGGTATGTTCATAGTAAGAACCCATCTATTTTCAACTCCAGAAATCGTTCATATTACGTATAAATAGTCCTATTATTGTGCCGATCTATTTAATGATATAGAAACCAAAGAAGGAGGAAATATAACTAATATTAGCGGGTGCTGTGTTGATATTTGTGAAAAGAGAATGCTTGAAATAAATCCAAAGTCCTGCTTGTTGAACCAAAGAAATAGTGCTTATGGTTTTTTTGCACTCATGGAACTCTTTGCCTGCAAAATATCCGCTGTCCATAGGTGTGCCCTGCAGACAGTTATGACAAGATCATCCACAAAAAGGGTTGATGTGGACAGAGAAGTTTTGATGAATTTTACGGTCTCAATATTCTCTAATCCCAAATCGATGATCTTTCCCTTCTTTCCTTTAAACCTGAGAAAATTGGAGTCTAGCTTGAGTACACCCTTCTGTCCATCTATGAAAGCCAGATCTATTCTCTTATACTCTTCTTTTTCCATTCAACCAACCTCAACTTTTATTTTCTGCTATTCTCAAAGCTTCCAGTTTCTCCTCCTCTACAAGATTTACACTTTTTCCGGCCCTTTTAGCAACTTCTGGTTTTGTCTTTACAATCCATCTTGCATACACAATGGCAAAGATCAGATATATCACTGACCCAATTACTGCATCTGAAATGGGAAATACGGGTGGAATCAATGACTCATAAAGGACAAACAGGAAAACCCCTGTGGCTATAGAGGGCAGGACATAGTGTTCAGCTACATGCGTAACATTGTGCCATCCGGTATGTTTTTCCTTCAGTCTGTAAAAGAGGGTTGCGACACTTGTGTTCAATAAAATATGCGTAATTATGAGCCCGAACAGCGCTACGGTTGTGAGAAGGTCAAAGGTTGTGCCCAGAGAGCTTGAAATTACAGTGCTATCAACATTTTCCGTGAAGAATTTGAATAAAGGCACATTTCTGTAAAAGGCAATGAATATGGTGCTTCCTATTGCTAGAACCGAAGCTATTGTAGCAATGAATAATAGTGCTTTATGAGGAGTAACATACTTTTCATGAAGTTCAGCGAAGAAATGTGGAAGAACACCATCTCTTCCCATTGCGAAATATACTCTTCCAGCATTTGATTGCATTGCGACAGAATCAGAAAACGCAGAATTGAAGGCTACCAGAGAAAGCATTACACCGCCTGCCACACCTGTATAGGCTGTGGCAACGAGGATTCCTGGTATGTTAGCAGTCGAAAATGAAGACATAAGAGACACACCCCATCCAACGGTTAAGGCATAAGCCACCTCAGTCAGAACAATACCCACAATAATCAAGCCGAAAACAAGGCTTTTTGTGATTGCTCTGCTATTCGTAACCTCTTCTCCAAGAGGTGCAGAACCACCATAACCTATGAAACTTGTCAACCCAAATATCATACCTAACCCCAATCCTGAAAGTGGTCCGCCAACACTGTTGAATATTTTATTATGTGAAAACGGGTTGAAAACTGCCAGTGTGTTATCCTTTGCCTCTATTATTATTATGGCG
>JAJZAR010000034.1 GCA_021799315.1 Thermoplasmata archaeon
TATATTAGCTGAAATAACAAAGGCCGGAATGATCATTACAATCATCAGTGCATAGGAAGCCGATACATAGTTTGACCCTGCTATAAAATAAAGAATTGAACTTGAAAGGGAGGCAATGCCCAGTGCGGAAGGTATATAGATGAACGACAGGAGAAGTGTAGATGACTCAACACCGCCCCGAATAGCATCTCTGTCCCCACGACCAAAGAATGCTGAGAATTTTGGAAGCGTAATATTGTTGAATGGAATGGCAATAAAGGATATTCCTGAGAATATAAGAAGGGCAAAATTATAGATTCCAAGAGATGAAGTGTCCATTAGGTAAGCCACAACAAATCTATCGGTGTATGAAGCCCCATATGATATAAGTGATGAAAGAACAATTGGCAATGAATATATGAAAATGCTTCTGCTCCCCATGCGTCTTTTCTCCATTTCCCTACGACCCTTCAGGGTAATGAGGAACAGGTATGCCATATCCACGAGGATGCCGGCTGCCATGCCTATGATCCATCCAAATATTATTGTGTATAAAGAACGATCAAAGAAAGCAAATGCCAGTGCACCAAAGTAATACATAACCCATATGGTGACGGATATTATGGCAGACGCTTTGAACCGTTGAAATCCTATGACTGCACCATTTAGAATGGAGAAAAGGATGTTGCCCACTAAAACAATAGCAAGCAATTTGATCATATTTGTTTCTGAAGAACTGTGAAAGAAGAGAAAGGAAATTTCTGAGCTTAAGCCAAAAACTACTGTAAACCCCAGAATAGAAATACCGATTCCAAGAGATAGAATTCGTAATAATATGGTCCTCACAGAATAGTGCGCAGATGCTAGATTCGAAGAGATAAAATGGGTGGCTGCTGTATTCAAACCGACACTGAAAACTATGGAAAAAAGGCCGATTATTGCAATGAAGAGAGCAATACTGCCCATATCGCTGGTGTTGAAAATGCGTGCTGCTGCAATGTAGAAAATGGACCCAGAAGCCATCTGAACGCCATTGCCGAGGAATTGGTATATTGCACTGATGCCAACATACTCCTTTTCCACGGACAATTCCATATAAACCTCAATTCCAAGACATTATAAAATATATTCCATCAGTCCCTAGTCGAATATTCATCTCTCAACTCCTTTTTTAGCACCTTGCCCACAATACTTTTTGGGAGCGAAGTTCTGAACTTAACGATTTTAGGGACCTTATAAACTGCGAGCTTTTCTTTACAAAACGCCTTGACCTCTTTTTCGGTTACAGATGAGCCGACTTTGGGAACGATAACAGCTAGAACAGTTTCTCCCCTATGGGGATCAGGAACTCCAATTACGGCAACCTCCTCTACGTTTTCCATGGTGAGTATCAGTTCCTCAATTTCACGAGGGTAAATATTGTAACCACCAGCAATAATCAGATCTTTGATTCTGTCAACGATATGAATGTAGCCATCCTCATCCATGAACCCAACATCTCCGCTATGTAACCAGCCGTTATTCAAAGCAATTGCTGTTTCCGCTGGATTATTATAATACCCCTTCATAACTTGAGGGCCTCTCACAACTAGTTCTCCCGGTGATCCATCTGGAAGGAGAGTCTTTCTATCATCCCTATCTACAAACCTGACTTCCGTATTTGGCAATGGAAAACCAACCGTACCAGGCCTCCTCGCTGAAGAGGCGATTGGCGTCGCGGAGACAACGGGAGAGGATTCAGTTAGGCCGTAACCTTCTATAATTGTTCCATGAGTCATGGATGTGAATTCTTTTTCCAACTCCATGGGAAGTGGGGCTGCTCCTGAAAGAAGCATGGCTAAGTTTCCTGCCTTAGAAACCTTTAACTTCCCAGAATGCAAAATTGCATGATACATTGTTGGAATACCTGGAAAAGTAATGTCTGTCCCACGATCTAAAGCTTTTATAACAACACCAAGATCTCTAGGGTCCGGTACCATGATGATCATCCTACCAATTAATACCGGGAGAAGCAAAGCGGTCATCATACCATACACATGGAAATAGGGGATTGCCGCAAGATATGATCCCCTCTCCAAAATTTCTGCAGGTACCCATTCTTTCAACTGATATGCATTGGAGACCAGATTCTTGTGAGTCAAAAGTGCACCCTTGGGAATTCCAGTTGTTCCACCAGTATACTGTATAAGGAAAACATCGTTTTCAGGATCCAGTGATGGAATCTCTGGCACTTTCCCATAATCTTTTTTTGGATTAAATGTTGAAATCCTGTTGTCAGTCTTAATCTCTGCCGGCACATGTCTTCTTGTGGCAGTCATTGGATAGAGCATACCCTTTATGGAGGGTAAAAAATCCTCAATTCTGAATATGAAAATTTTAGAAAGAATGTTTGCGTCTATACTTGTAAGTTTAGAATAAAATTCAGGTGTAGTAATTATAAATTGTACCTGAGCATCTCTTATTTCGTCTACAATTTCCTTTGGTGTATACAGTGGATTAAGCTGCACTATTACGCCACCTAATCTCGCCATAGCGAAGAAGTTGATTGCATATATTGGAGAATTTGGTACCATCAGAGCGACTCTGACTCCCTTTTTGACGCCGTTCAGGTCAAGGAAGGATGCAACATTATCAATAATTTTAACTAATTCTCCATAGGTATATTTCTTTCCAAGGAAATCTATCCCAGTAGAATTGAATTTTTTCTTTGAAGTTTCCTTAAAAATATCATACACTGAAATTGCAGGAATTTCTATCTTTCGTCTAACATGTTTGGGGTAAGAATTAGCCCAGATCTGTTCAGCTCTCGATTCTGCTTGATTGTCGACAGGCATTTGGTTCACAATTTATGTGGAAGTAGTATGAAAGTGAAATAATTTACTGATAAACATCGATCTTTTAATACCAAAAAGTAAAATCTATTGGATATAACGCAGCTTATTATATGATTGAACGCACGCAGGAATAAATATGTAGAAAACATTTACTTAGCATTATCCAAGTAGGTGGAATCCTGCCTGAACTAGGTTACTTACCCATTTTGTCTTATTACATTCTCTTTAACACATTGAAGTTAGTTTGATCTGTCGGTAATTGAAGGCTGTTTTTCTATGAACATCTTATCCTCATCAAAGATAAGGAAACCCTAATAAATATCAAATTTTTCAAACTATTTCATAGTTAATAGTAAATTTCTAGTAAATTCATCATACGATGAGTGGTTGTATCAAGAAAGTTATCATTGTTAAGCGTTAACGCAAAAAACTTGCCAGTTATGCATCCATTCAATTGACCGAAAATATAACGAATATCCGTCATCGGTGCTGAAGAAAAATAAATATAATATCATCAATTATTGTATTACCAAAAGGAATAATTTACAAAATTCAGAGAGGAAATTTAAATTGCAGAGTTTAAAAGAAATATATAATACAATTAAGTCTAAATCTACGAGGAGAACTATAATATCCATGGCACTGGTTTGCACATTAATTTTTCCGGCAGTGTTAGTTGAAAACTACGAACTTCCAAGAAGCAACGAGAATTTATTCTTTTTGGGATGCAAATCCAGCCCCGTTCAGTCCTCAAAAAATATATCTGATAATTATTCATGGCAGTATATTCTCTTAAACCATAGAGTCCAGCCCGTTGCAAACACATCTGTCTATATCCGTGCATGCGCTGAGTGGTGTTTCACAGATCCCAATGGGATTCTCACACATGAACCACTTCTAATCTCTACGAAAACCAATGGCTTCGGAGGGTTGAATATTTCTTCAGCATATTTGATTTCAGTCGTCCAATCTTTCATGGGAATAAAACCCCACGAAATAATAGATTTTATTCTCATAAATTATTCTATCCCGAAAAGTGCTCTTGAAGGCACTGCTGCCCCTAAATATTCTTCCGTTGACCTTTCCTGCACAGATATTCATGATGGGGGTGGAAATGAAACCAGAATATATTTTGGTAAAATTCCATCAAGATTAGTTGGATATTATGGATTAAGCCCCATATTCATAGAATGCGGCAATCTGAATACCACATTCCCGGTTAATATTTCATACAAACTTTATAACCCACAAAACCCTGGAAAAAACTACACTGCAATTAATCTTACAGTTCTTCATAATCGGCAAATTTATACAGTGAATAATTACAGCCTCCTTAAAGAGTTCAATGAAGCTGATAACGTAACATTTTATTTGGGAGGACAGAATAAGTTTGGAAGCCTTTTCAGCCCTTTCAGTGAGCTTCCATCAGGCATTTCCAGAATTACATTCACTTCCTCATTTGGACTTCTTATTACTAACATGACATTTCTGATTGCGTTAGGTATGGTACTGATTATTTACACTCCAATGTTCAATATTAACATACATAGACGGTACCTTAATCTCCCAGAAAAAAGGACAAAAACCATACTTGTTCAGCTTTCCTCTTCTCTAATTTTTTCAGCTTCATTTTCAGGAATTGCTCTTGGGGCATCATTTATCACTGCATTTTTTATTCTCCACATCACACTGAGCCCACTTGCAATCCTTTTCACCTTTGCCACAATTGAAGGTGCGATATTTGTCCTTTCCTCCATATACACACTTATCTTTTCATATTTCCCAGGAAGATACAACATCAGAAATTCACTAACCATTTACCTTGGGTTTATTTATTTTATGATTCCACTTCTTGGTTCAACTCAAATTAATGCCCAACGCTTCACATCGAAGTACACTACAATCAATTTGTTTTTTCTATTTAAGCCTGTGCTCGATAATATTAGAACATACAACATCGTAACAAGTCTTATCCCTCTCCTCAGCGTCGAAAACCTTAACGATTATCTTTTGAGGATCCCCTTTCCAGGAGTAGTTATGTATAATCATTTAAATCTATTTGATCTCACGCCGATTTTACTCATACCAGCCATCCTTGGTTTTTCAGCTTTGTTCATTTATCTTGGCATAAGAAAATTTAATAAAATTTAAAAAGCAATAGGTTTTCTATTATATTTATAACGTAGAAGAATGCTTTCACGTTGCCATAAGGAAAAAATAATTAAGTTGTTATTAGTTCTCTAGACGTAGCAAAATCAACCAATAAAAATTTAAAGAGCGAAAACAAATTGAAGATCAAAAGGGAAGTGTGGAATATCATCAGGTATAAGCTAAGAAAAAGATCAGCCGTAGCTTTGGCCCTAATTTGTATACTTATCCTTCCAACTGTTTATCTGGAAAATACAGAAATGCCTACAAGTAATGAGAATGTATTTTATCTTGGAATGATGAATTCCTCCAGCAAAGACTTTACGCTCATTAATAATAGCTCAAACTATGTTTCACAACGATTTCTACTACTTAATCACGAGGCCAAGCCCATTGCAAATGTAAATGTTTCTATGCATGATAATGTTCGTTTGTGTCAGAAAACACGTGTAGGAAATCATACAGACATCTATGTTTATTTTACTCATGTAGAGGTAACTTCTGAAACCAACAGTTTTGGCTTTATTAATGTTACATCTGCCAACTTTAATTCGTCTATCACGTCACAAACGAAATTAAGAAATACTTCAGCACAGATTCTCGGGGTTTCCAGTTATTCCGTTTCAATGAATGCTTTAGAAGGCGGTGTTCCACAAAAATATTACCAGTTTCATTTTTCCTCGACTACTTTCAAAAGGAAAGATGGAAACATAACAACGGTTTACTTCTCTGCAATTCCCTTTTCTACTTTAGGGTATTACGGAAGAACTCCGGTAGTATTAATTTGTAACGGTGGGAACCCTTCCAATATTTTTAACATTTCTTATAAGCTCTGGAATCCTCAGAATAAAGGTACGGTTTATAGATTGGTAAACCTGACAGGATTACGGAACCATCAGTTATATCTTGTTAGAAATTTATCTTTGCTTAAGGAGTTCAATGAGGCTGACAATGTAACATTTTATGGACCAGGGAATGAGTCTATAGGAAATCTTTTCCATCCTTTGGCAGATCCCCTTTATTTTTTAGATAATATCACATCCTCTGGATCACAGTTTCCAGCCGCGTATTTAGCTCTCCTTGTTGGATTTCTTATGGTTCTTCTTATTTACACTCCAATGTTCGATAATAATGCGTACAAACGTTATCTTTCTCTCCCAGAAAAAAGGGCAAGGACTATTCTTATTCAGATTGCCTCTACGTTAGTCCTTTCATCAATGTTGGCAGGGATTGCTTTTGGCATTTCATTCATTCTTTTCGTTTTCCTATTTCACGTTGCACTCTCCCTAAATGCTTTGATTTTCACTTATGCACTTATTGAAATAACGATTTTTGTTTTTTCATCAATATTTACAATGCTAAATGGTTATTTACCCGGAAGAAGTAGAACTACCACATTAACGGCAATTTCACTTATGATTGTTGCCTTTTTAAATTACACTATCTCATTGAATTCACTAATTAGTTTATCACAACCTGCACATATTAAAATATTAAACCGAACCTTCCTATTTCAGCCTGTGCTAGAAAACATCAGGAGTTACAATATATTAACAAGCATTTTGCCTATTATTAGTGTAGAGCAATTGAACAATTATTTATTGAAATTCCCATTTGCACAAATTTACATGTATAATCATCTAAATCTCATCGATCTTTCACCAATTATTTCTATTGCAAGCATTCTTGTGTTTTCAGCCGTCTTTATCTATTTGGGAATCCGGAAATTAAAAAGGATTTAAATCATTCTACTGTCATATTATCAAGATCATAAATTCGGTGTAAAAAACTTTTTTCCATGAAGAGACCTAAAAAAGTGGAAACCAGTATCTGCCAAATTGCAATAAAATTTACCATATATTATGTTGGTAATTCCGCAAAGCCGCCGACGGGATTCGATCCCGCGACCTCGTGCTTACCAAGCACGCGCTCTACCATGCTGAGCTACGACGGCACTCTGATTGGCAGTGCATGATCCTTAATAAATCTTATAAGCAAAAGCATTTCAGGCACTTTTGTTCTGAATTGTCTGATAGAATATTTTCTCCCCGTTGTTTTGTTCTTCAATGGTTCCTTCAACTACAGAGTGCCTTAAGTGAGATATAGCTTCGCCTATAGCAAAGTTAGCCTCCATAATGTTCATAGATTCCATTGTCCTTCCTCTGCTCCATCTCATCTTACCTGCAACCTCATATGCACTGATTGGTCCCCTTTTGCATATATTTTCCACCTCTCTGAGCCTTTCCGAATGATGATTCTTGATCTTTTGTACGGTTTCCATCAGAGTATCAAAGGGTTTTCCATGACCTGGATATGCTCTGGAAATTCCGAGTTCCTGTATTCTGTCTAGGCTTACAAGATACTCGCCAAGCATATCTTCTGTTTCATCATAATAGCTGATATTGGGAGTTATTCGCTCCAGAACATGGTCTCCGGTAAATACGCCTGAATTATCCAGAAGCTGGAAACATGTGGAACCTGGAGAATGGCCTGGCGTGTCAATTATATGAAATACTTTTTCCAGATCAGGGAGATCGCTGAAAGGTTTTGCGTCGAAGTTTAGATAGCTCTTAAGTTCGGAGAAAATGGGATGGCTTTCGTTCATTGAGTCAAGATAGAAAGATGGAACACCATGAATGCTAAGATAATCTTTCTGCCAGTGAATAAAATCCTCCGGTGAAACCTGAAGTGCCCTAACTCTTTCAATGTCTCGCTCACCCATGTAGGATTGAATACCGTATTTTGTTCTCAGAATGGCAGATCCGCCAATATGATCTATATGGAGATGAGTCATTAAAACTGCGTCTATACTGCCAGGTGATATGCCATAACCTTTCAAAAAAGTCTCAATCTCATAATCCATCCCTGAATCTATTAAATATTTTCCACTGTCCGTTTCAAGATAATACACAGAAGCAGTTTTAAGTGCTCTTATTGCGATAGGTATCTCGAGAATTCTTATGCTAACTGACATCTATCCCATATGACAGAATAACTAATGAGTCTTGGCAAATAAGAACTTTCCTGAAATAGCAAAAGAATAGTATTACATACCTAATCAAAGTCCCCCAAAGACTTTGATTTGCAAGGATTTAGGCATGAGTTTAGCCAGTCGGATATATTTTCCAACACTTTTTTCACCATTTTTATGTATCTTTCCATGTAGCTCGTGATGTTTCAATAGCCACGGGCGAATATCGCTGTCCCAGATTTTTTGGTATCGCTCAACGCCTCCTGAAAGCACAGAATTTCCAGCTTCCTTTCCGGACCAGAATGCCCCCTGTAATCCACCTGCTGTGGTGTTTAATACCGCATTGATCATATCTCCAGTCAAATACATGCCTTCCCTTGATACCTTCTCTGAGGGAGCGGAAAGTGGTATCTGATGAGCCATTGTGTGCACAACATCTCCAGACACTTCTGGGAATTTTTTGGTAAATTCTTCAAGCACTTTTGATGGAGCTTTTCCATTTACCGGATAATAGCAAACCCCTATTTTCCTTGTATCCTTGCTATCGGCGAAATCCCAGAAGTAACCGCCCGGAGCAAGATCGCTGAACCATAATATCATCTGAAAATCATCCCTTGCATCAAGCGACCTGGTCTCTTCATAGGCGACAAGCGCTTCAGTCTTTGAAAGCTTAGATCCAAGGTTTGACTGAGGACCAGAAGCGAGAATGACGTTCCGTGCAGTCATTGTTTCTTCATCGGTTTTCACTCCAGTTGCTGTTGCCTCAAGAACACGAGTCTTCATTTTTATATTCAATTTGCCTGAAAATCTCTCAGATAAATACTTCTCGTATTTCGTAAAATCGTAAACAAGACCAACCGGATGGTCGAAGTTAAGATCTATTCTCCTGCCGCTGGTCGTTCGGAAAGACATATTTCTTATCTCTGAAGCTACAATGCTTGGGTCTTCTGGCATCCCTATTCTCCTAACCCACTCAAGCGACACGGCACCTGTAGATCTCACAGGGAGCCCAATTTCCTCCTTTTTATCTAATATAATATATTGCGAATCGGCCTTGTTTAGAACAGCACCAGCGGATAATCCGGATGTACCAGCTCCAACAATTATTGCGTCATAATCGAATTGATCCTTCACTTTTCATAATGTGTATCAAAATAATAAAACTTTTAGTATGTATTTTAATGTAATTCTATCAATAATTTTTAAGTCAATATTAAGAGACATCCTGTCAGACGCTTTTATAAAAATATATTAGACAGAATTCTATATACAATAAATGGCAGATGAAGCTTACTCGATCAAAAGGGCCTTAAATTTTTTAAAAGCTGATCCACTGATAGTCCTTCCGTTCATATTCGGTTTAATCATAACCGCGGTTATAACTTTATTTGCTTTGGGAACAGTGGCAGAAATCGAAGTTTACCTAAATGTGGCACACCAGCCAGCGATCACGGCTGGTGCCGAGACGTTTGTTTTCGATTGGATTATTGATGCCATATCCGATTTCTTTCTCATTTTCGCCATATTCTGGCAAGCCTTTGCATCTGCTGATCTCGTGGAAAAGGGAAAATTTTCCGTGGGTGGGTCAATGTCAGATGCATTCGCATCTAAAATGCAAATACTTATGATATCTATCTTTGTTTCTTTCGTGGCCTTGATTTTTCTTTACATCCCCTTCGTTGGAGGATACATTAATGCCCTTTTCACTATCGTCGCCTTTATGGCCATCATTTCATTAAATTACAACAGAAAAGGTCTCATCCGGAATATAACTCATATGCCAGTCATACTGAATGAATATTATGAAAGAGAACCGACAACCGCACTATTCCTTGCTCTAATGATGCTCGTATATATTGTCCCGAATGAAATATTAAAGGAACTTGTTTTGCTTGTTCTTATAATCTATGGCAGCCTCGTACTGAAACTTTTAAACTGATATGCTCAAGCCATTCCTGGAACTCCTATGGGGTATGCTATTTCAGTTAACCTTTTAATGCCATTTCTATTTTAGGCTAATGGAAAATATAGAAGATATCCAAATGGAGTTCCCTGAAGGTTGCAACATTATACTGGGTTATTCTCATTTCATAAAGACCATTGAAGACCTGGAAGAGATAATCAGAACATCAAATGCTTCGGCCAAATATGGAATAGCTTTTTCAGAAGCCTCTGGAGATCGATTGATCAGGCACGAAGGCAACGATAGGGAACTGGTTGATATGGCAATAAACAATTTGAGAAGACTTGGATGTGGCCATACATTCATGATTCTACTGAGAAACATATATCCGATCTCTATACTTAATGCAATTAAGTCCTGCATGGAGGTGGGTAACATTTTTGCATCTACTGCGAACCCCCTTAATGTCATCGTTTACAGATCAGAAAGGGGCGGGTCCATACTCGGTGTCGTTGATGGCTTTTCCCCACTTGGTGTTGAAACTGATGAAGATAAGAAAAAAAGAAGGGATTTATTAAGAAATATTGGATACAAAAGATAGGTTCGTGGTGTAAAGGATATCATGCAGGCCTCCGGAGCCTGCGATCCGGGTTCAATTCCCGGCGGACCTGTTCCTAATTATTCTTGCCGCTGAAAAATTCATCTTCTATGGTTCTTTTTTCTTGACGTATAGATTCCACATGATACTTCTCCGAAACAAGGGTACTGTTTATGTCCCAGGTTTTCACATTATTATCTGGATCCGGCGTTAATTCATATTCAGGACCGATTCTTCTCACAGTGCCGAATTTGCTCAAAATTGTCATCAGACTATCATCGGGATTATTTACCCTGATCCAGATCTTTCCTGCTGTCTTCTCAATTTCGGCGGTATCTTTTGACTTCAACAGCTTTCCAAGTTCAATATACACAAATTCATCAGCAATGGTCTGAACTTCCTTTAGTATATGAGACGAAATGATAACAGTTTTACCCTTATCTCTCTCTTCCAGAATAAAATCTGTAAGAGCTTTCATACCAAAAGGATCAAATCCATTATAGGGTTCATCCATTATGATATTATCAGGATTATGAACTGTAGCCATGGTTATACCAACTCTTCTCTTTTGACCTAAGGAGAGTGTCTTTACCTGTTTCTTCCAGAATTCACTTGGCAACCCAAAAAGCGTAAGAAGTTTCGTCACACGTTCCGTAGACTCCCTGTATGTCATGTTATAGAATGTGCCAAAATAAATCAGCTGCTCGAGAACAGGCCTTTCGTAATCAAGGTATAGTGAGTCTGGCATAAAACCAACCCTCATGAGAGCATCCGCCCTGTGCTTGACGATATTGTATCCGTCCACTTCCACAGTTCCGCTTCGTGGGGTGTTTATTCCTGACATGAGATTTAACAATGTAGTTTTTCCTGCCCCATTCGGACCTACAACCCCGTAAATTCTACCGGATGAAAATTTCTTTTCAATGCCCTTCAATACTGTTTTTTTAGAATTGTATGAAAAATTGATGTCTGATAGCGTAATCACATAAACTATACTACAAAAAAGTATTTAATTTATTTCATCCTTGAGAGACTTTAGAAGAGCTTCTGGTATTTCGGCGCTTTCCTTGTAATTTATGTGTCGTGTTACCACAAAGGCGTTTCCCGACTTTTTAAAGTTGTTCACATCTTCCGTCGTGAAATCAAACTTAAGGTACTGTAGAGTTGACTCAAGTGTCTCAGTTGATCTGCCCTCCTCAGGAGTTGCCCTGACCTCATGGTCGCCAAAAACGAGATACACATTTTCTTCGATGCCAGAGAGTCTAGGCATTTCCCTCAAGAGGAGTTTCTCGTCACTGATTTCAATGAACATAGAAACGCTGAACTGATTTTTTCCTGGAATCAGATCATTGTATGTATTGAGAATGTGATCTATTTCCTTTTCGTCCTGCACATTTTCTATAAGGATCATTTCATTCATCTGATTAAGAACTGTATCTCTGTTCTCAAAGAGATAGCTGAAAGTCCTGCTCTCAATTCGTCTCCTCTTTTTCAGAGCAATAATTTTCTCTCTTTCCTCAAGAGCAATCTTTGAAAAATCTTTAGGGGAAAGTAGTTCTTCCCTCCTTATTCTTTCCATTTTAATCACTGACTGGCTTTATACTGTTTCAGTGTGTTCTCGTATTTTGTTGCGTGTGATTTCTCTGCCTTTGAAAGAATTTCAAACCAGTGAGCGATATCATCAAAATGCTCCTCTCTTGCGACCTTTGCAAAGCCGGGATACATCTGACTGTATTCGTAGGTTTCTCCTGCTATGGCAGATTTTAAATTCTGCTCAGTTGTCCCTATGGGTTCGTTTGTTACTGGGTCTCCGACTTCTGCCAGATACTTCAAATGCCCGAAAGCATGTGCAGTTTCTCCGTCCGCGGTAGACCTGAATACCTGAGCAATTTCCTGCTGACCTTCCTCATCAGCCCTAAGTGCAAAATACAAATATCTTCTATTGGCCTGACTCTCTCCTGCAAAACCAGCTTTAAGGTTTTCAAGTGTTTTAGATGTTTTTAGTTCCATTTGTTCACCAATTAAGTATGTTATCTTCTTATATGTATTTTTCTTAGATTTAATATTTGTAGATAATCATTCTAATTTAGCCCTGCCAGAACTTACCATGAACACTGCAAGAGGATAGGGCACGTCGACCCTATCTTCCATGTCATATTCTGAATCCTGAAAATTAATTTTGAATTTTTTTGGCAGAACTATTTTCACTAAATTGTTGCCAAAGTCATGAACACCATCGATGAGAGGGATGAAATCCTTTAGATTGTCCAGTTTTATGGGCTTTACTACCAAACCAGTCTTCCCATGAAGACTATAGGGAAACCGTATGAGCCTGTGAATATCAGTGGATACAGGCTCATCGATCTCGCAGGCGTTGTTCTTTAGTGTTCGATCTACAATATGATCCAAAATTTCCCTTTCCAGCCCGTTCATATATCTATATATGACACTCCCTCCGCCTCCAAGAGTATATGCTTCAGCCTTTGATTTGAATTTTTTCGATTTTAATTTTTCATTTAGAGCTGCCTGAAGCTCTTGCGATTTCTCTGTTCCAATGATTTCTGATGGGTTTCCAGACAGGATCTTTAGAATTTCGTTCCTGAAGGTGAGGTCTATCTCCGAGAACCACCCCATGCCAATTATGCCAGTTGTTATGATCATTTGCAGGAAAGTTGCTGTTGTGATCCCTTCTCCTCTAACAAGATTTGATATTTCTCTTCTCTGGTCAGAATTCATAGAGTAATAGGAATCGGTGTTTATGTGTATATGGTACCCCCTTCCACCTGAAAATAGTAATTTCAAAGAATCCGCATCCAGAGAGAGATACCCCATGAGAAACTTGTCAATGAGCCTTTGAGTGTGTTTTTTAACTTCTGCCAGAATATCTTCATAGGACATATTTGCGGCATTTTCAATATGATCGGCGTCGAGATCGAAAACAAATTCAGCACCTCTCCATATCTTTGCCTGCATGCTTCTGTTTGCCGGATCATCATAAAAAGCCAAAGAATGATACAGATGTCTTGGAACTGTTCCTGTAAGAAATCTCTCTAATTCGCCCTTATCCTTAAGTGCCATATGGCGAGTCATGGTACCATTGAAAGGAATAAAACCAATTTCCCTACGGTTTAACTGATCTGCATAAATCCTCTTCTCACCAGTAAAATATTCTTTGAAGGCATTTCTTAAGAAATTGATCGAATCCAATAATGGAAAATGATACATATAATAATAAAATTTCGAATACGGTACTATAATGAGAAAACAAACGTTGGCAATTTTGGTTTCAGTTATGATGCTTGCT
>JAJZAR010000035.1 GCA_021799315.1 Thermoplasmata archaeon
GATCATACCTCATATAACAAACGAAATAAAGAGAAGAATAAGGAAGGTAGCTTCTTCTGGAGACCTCGATGTCGTTGTCATCGAAGTGGGTGGCACAGTGGGGGATATAGAATCAATGCCCTTTCTTGAAGCCCTGAGGCAGATGAAACGAGAGGAGAGAGGGGAGGTTGTATTCTGCCATGTAACTCTTGTTCCAGAAATAGGAGCAGAGTCGGAGCAGAAGACAAAACCAACACAACATAGCGTGAGGGCACTCAAAGAAATTGGTATACAGCCCGATCTGTTGATGTGCAGATCCAAAAACCCCCTGTCTCTGGATTCCAAAAGAAGAATTTCTCTGTTCACAGACGTTTCCGAAGAGGCTGTGATCAGCGTTTATGACGTGAACAACGCCTATGAGGTTCCGCAGGTCATAGAGGAGCAGGGAGTCATAGAGATCATTAAAAAGCAGTTGAATCTGGAATCTGAACCTTTCAAGGATTGCTGGGTGGAATACAAAAAGAATTTACTGCATCCTACCAGTTACGTGAACATAGGCATCATAGGAAAATATACTAAACTACACGATGCATATATAAGTCACAGAGAAGCCATGATGCATGCAACAGGGAAAACAGGGATTGGAGTGAATATTGTATGGCTCGATGCAGATGATGTGGTAGAGAACCCTAATGTATTAAAGGTACTTGACGGCATACTTGTAACACCTGGGTTCGGTTACAGAGGCGTTGAAGGAAAGATCATCGCCGCAAAATACGCAAGAGAAACGGGAACGCCATATCTTGGCATATGTCTTGGGTTTCAGGTTGCGGTCATTGAATATGCAAGGAATGTGCTTGGGTTGGCAGATGCCAACAGTACGGAATTTTCATCCAATACAAGCAATCCAGTTATAGACATACTGCCGGAGCAGGTAGGCATCAAGGATCTGGGGGGCACAATGAGGCTTGGTTCCAAGAAGGTTCTTGTAAAAAAAGGAACACTGGCGTACAGACTGTATGGAGAGGAAGAAATTAATGAGAGGCACAGGCACAGATATGAAGTGAATCCAAGTTATATTGAAAAACTTGAGTCTGCAGGTCTCAAATTCTCAGGCACTGATGAAGAAGGAGTAAGAATGGAAATTGCAGAAATTGAGGGAAATGAAAATTATATATCTTCACAGTTTCATGCAGAATTCAAGTCCAGGCCATTGAATCCATCCGCTCTCCATCTTCATTTTATAAAAATGGCAGGTGAGTACAGCCGCAAGAAGAAAAATTCTCCCCAACTGAAGGCGCAATAATTCATGGCAACATACACAGAGGATGCTTATAGAAGGGAGATAAAGGAAAAGGTCGATCTCTGTTACGAGATTGCAGGTATTGCCAGATCCAGAAAAATGGATATAAAAGATACCGTAGAGATACCTCTGGCCAACGATATGGCAGACAGAATTGAGGAACTGCTTGAAATAAGGGGAATCAGTGGAGAAATCAGAAAGCTCTCTGAAACCATGGCAAGGGAAGAAGTAGCTCTGGAGATGGCCAAGCGAATTGCAGATAAGAACAGGGACAAAGGGACTGATAAGGCTGTGGACATGGCGGTCAGGGCAGGTCTAGCCATTCTGACAGAAGGCATTCTTGTTGCACCCCTTGAAGGCATCTCAAAGGTAACTATAGGTAAAAATCATGATGGTACTGAATATGTGTCAGTCTTCTATGCAGGGCCCATAAGGGGGGCTGGAGGAACAGCCCAGGCTCTCAGTGTTCTCATAGCAGATCTTGTGAGAAGGCAACTTGGTATAGATCGATTTAAAATAGAAGAAAATGAAGTGGAGAGGTACATAGAAGAAATTCAGAGTTATAACAGGGTTAAGCATCTTCAGTATCTTCCCAGCGACACAGAAATCAGGAATGTCCTCGAAAATTGTCCGGTATGCATTGATGGAGAAGGCAGCGAGGATGAGGAGATATCCGGTCACAGAGACATGGAAAGAATAAAAACAAACAAGATCAGGGGCGGTATGTGCCTTGTACTATGCGAGGGTCTCCTTCAGAAGACAAAGAAGGTACTGAAACACACCACAAAATTGGGCATAAAGGACTGGGATTTTCTAGCTTCTGCAGGAAATAAAACAGATGAACCGCAAAAGGATACAAAGGCGACAAAATTCCTCAGCGATCTGGTGGCAGGGAGGCCGGTGTTTGGATATCCCAATAGGCCAGGAGGGTTCAGGTTGCGCTATGGTAGATCAAGGGTTTCTGGGCTGGCAGCAGCATCAATCAATCCATCCGTAATGTTCATCCTTGATCAATTTCTTGCCACTGCAAGTCAGGCAAAGCTGGAATTGCCAGGCAAAGCTGCTGCCATAACACCATGCGATGAGATCGAAGGCCCCATGGTGTTGCTGGATGATGGAAGGCATCTTAGAGTGAACAGTGAAAGGGAAGCAACTGAACTTGCCTCAAAAGTCGTGGAGATCACAGATATTGGGGAAATTCTAATTTCATATGGTGATTTTCTTGAAAATAACCATGTGCTTGAGAGATCTCCCTTTGTCAGGGAATGGTGGAATCTACTTGCAAAGGCAGAGGGCATACCACGAGAACGCATGATCGTCAAATCCATAGAAGAAGCAGTGAAACTATGCGAAGAATATGATATACCCTTGCATCCTGATTTCAACCACTTCTGGCATGATCTTTCTGTAGATCAGATAAATGAACTGAGAGATGTGATAACAGACTCCGTTCATTCGGGCCAGTATCCAAACATTCCAAAAAGCAAAGATATTCTATTCATATTGAAGAGACTGGGTGTTGAGTTTACTTCTCTTGAAGATTCCATAAAATTACAGGACAGGAACATTCTCTCGACACTGTTATGCGATAAAAAAATAGAAGGATCAGATATAAACGACCCCGTGGAATATGTTTCAAAACTGTCTGGCATACGCATCATGGCAAGATCCCCTGTGAGAGTTGGTGCAAGGTTGGGTAGACCAGAAAAGGCCGGCGAAAGAAAGATGAAACCAAAGGTTCACTCCCTATTTCCACTGGAGAATACAGGTTCCTCAAGGCGCTCTATCAGTGATGCTGCATTTTCATCCAGTTCCAAGTATTCGGTAGAGATTGATGTGAGGGAATGCACATCATGTGGCAATAAGGGCCCGGAAATAAGGTGTTCTCTTTGTGGAGAATACATGAAGGACACAGGGAAGAGTGAGAAACTTCCCATTGACCTGAACAAGATTCTGGTATCAGCGCTTAACAGGCTGAAGATTGGCAGAGATGACATAAAGGAACTCAAGGGCGTGAAGAAACTTATGTCCAAAGGACGTTATCCTGAGCCCATAGAGAAGGGCATTTTGAGGAGCTATCATGGTATAAGTGTCAATAAGGATGGCACATGCAGATACGATATGAGTGATGTTCCCATAACACATTTTAAATCCGCAGAGATTTTTCTTTCGGAAGCTATGACCAGATCTCTCGGTTATGAGCCTGGAATAAATGAGATTTTCACACAGGATCTGATCATACCCATGGATTGTGCCAATTATCTGCTTAAAGTTTCCAGGTATGTTGATGATCTTCTAGTAAAATATTATCACATGGATCCTTTCTACAACTGCAAGGATGAGACAGACCTGATTGGCCATATTGTTATTGGCCTCGCGCCACACACATCAGGGGGAATTGCTGGCAGAATAATCGGGTTTTCCAAGGTAAACGGCGGATATGCACATCCATTTTACCATGCTGCCAAGAGAAGGAATTGTGATGGGGATGAGGATTCTGTAATGCTGCTCATGGATGGTCTCCTGAACTTCTCAAAGAGCTTCCTGCCATCTACAACTGGAGGTCTAATGGATGCTCCTCTTGTGATGACCCTGCTGCTGAAGCCTGACGAGGTTGACAAGGAGGCTCTGAATGTGGATTCCCTATCTTCCTACCCTCTGGAATTCTACAATGCAACTCTGAAAGGCTTGAAACCTGCGGAGATTGAAGAAACCATGCAACCTGTGAAATACATAGTTGAAAAGACGGGTTCAGCCAGAGGCATAGGATTCCAGTTCAGCACAAGAGACATCAATGATGGAGTTTTGCTTTCATCATATAAGACGCTGGGAACAATGAGTGAGAAGATTGAAAAGCAGCTAAATCTTGCTAAAATGATTGATGCAGTAGACGCCGACGATGTTGCTTCAAGGCTGATAAATTCTCACTTCCTCCCGGACATGTTCGGCAATTTCAGAGGATTTTTCTCGCAGGAGGTAAGATGCACCAAATGCAACACAAAATACCGGCGCGTTCCACTATCTGGCAAATGCCAGAGATGTGGCAACGCTTCGCTTACACTCACAGTTCACAGAGGGGGAATAGTGAAATACATGGAAGAGACAAGAAAGCTCATGGCAAATTTCAACCTGCCTTCGGCACAGCAGTACAGAATAGAAAATATTTTCAGATCTATAGATACATCATTCAATACGGTTGAAGACATTACCAGAGAAGATTCAGGAGTGAATTCGCTTGATAGTTATGATGAACTTGAGGAGGAACTGGTAGAATGAAAGGCGCATTGTTTGTAACCGGGCCTGCAGGAACAGGCAAATCATCTTTTTGTGGAGCTTTGAAAGAGTGGTTTATAAAAAATAATATGGACGCAGCCATTGTGAATCTTGATCCGGGATCGGAATTTATACCCTATGAAAGTGATATTGATGTCAGAGAATGGATCTCCATTGCAGATATAATGGCAGAGTACAGCCTTGGCCCAAATGGTGCACAGATTGTTGCATCAGATCTCATAATAGAGCATATTGACCGAATAAAGAACATTCTGGACGAATTGACAGATTATTATGTCATATTCGACACGCCAGGGCAGATAGAATTGTTCACACTCAGGACATCCAGTAATCTCATCGTGGAAACTCTGGGAGGAAAAAAATCAATGATCGCCTTCATTGGTGATTCTGTCATTTCCACAACGCCATCAGGTCACATATCCCAGAAGCTCATGTACTCTTCAGTACTGGCAAGATTTTTCAAACCGACTCTTTACGTATCAAATAAGATAGACCTCATTTCTGAAGCTCAGCTAAACGATATAAAGGAATGGGAAGAAACACCAGATAAACTTGCCGATATTTTTATGGAAGAAGGGACACCCATGCGAAAGGATTTCTTTTACAATATTCTAAATGCATTTCAAGAGAGCGGTTTGAGCAATACGATTATACCAGTTTCCACAAAGAATATGGTAGGATTTGAAGATGTATATTCGGCTATGGCGCTATTTCTTTCGGGTGGTGAAGATGAGGACACACTCTACAAAGACGATTGATAATTCCACAATTAATAGCTCTTACAACAGAGGCGATGTATTGGAGATTTTCGGTGAAAGCCAATACACACCCTCACTTTTGAACCAGTTTTTACGTTATACGAGGAAAAAAGGATAGAACATGAAGGGAGAGACACAGGGTAATGGAGGGTTTCAAACAAACCATACAATGATCATCATTGTATCTATCATACTTACGATGACTTTCACCATGAGAGCCAGCAACAACATGTTTGTAACAACAGTACCGTTGCTATCAAGCCACGTTTTCCTTTTTTCCAACGTTACACTGGGCATTCTCGTATCAATCTCATCTGTTGCGACTTTCATATCCAGCACATTCCTGAATGCAAGGCTTAACTCTAGATCACGGAGGAAGGCGCTTATCGGTTCAACAATATTGTATGCAGTAGTTTTCCCTCTATTTTACATATCATCATCTGTCACCATATGGTTGATCCTCCCCACTGCGACATTCACCCTCGGCATAATAATGCCCAATATCATAACATCAGCCAGTCTTTTCAAGGATAGACGGGTGAGAGAAAGAATTCTGTCCATATACACGCTTGTTCTGAGCTTTTCCCTTATTATGGGTCCACTGATAGAAAGTCAAATATTAAAATACTATTCTCTGGAACAATCGTTCCTGTTTTTCTCCGTATTCCCGTTGGTTGCGCTCATAGATTCATTCTTCCTCAAATTTCCAGGTGATCCAAAGGTTGTGAAAAGAAAGGGCTTTGATTTTTCAGTGTTGAAGAACAGAGGTTTCGGCATTGCTCTTCTCAATATACTCGCTTACAACCTGCCCTTTGCGTTTCTGACAACCTATGGTGGTATATATGGTCACGATATTTTTGGAGAATCCTATTCTCTTGTAAACATAACATTCAGTGCATTTTTCGCCTCATCCTTTATTTCAAGGTTGCTTTTCTCCTGGAAAGTCCCAGCAAAATTGTGGACACTAATGGTCATTGCAGTTATACTGTCAGGCATTGGGCTTTTCATACTTGGCACGGCGCCTGATTATGACCTTTTCCTTGTGGCATTTATAATTCTCGGTGTCCCACACGGTCTCACATACCCGCTCTCAGTCATGTCCATAACAAGAAACTTCAGCGAGGAGAGCAGGAACGGCGCAAACAGTTATTTCTTCTCAATCATGATGCTTGTAGGGGCAGCAATGCCATTTATTTCTGGCGAGGTCATATTTCTCGTTGGATACAGAGACGGTTTTCTGCTCCTCATTCCCGCAATATTTGTCATTCTCCTCTTCCTTCTCAGGCTGATAAGGACAGATAATGGAAAAATGAGTGTTTCTGATGCATGATCATAACTCTTTGTATCCATCAATAGTAACTCTTGTTTGACAGTTATTTAAAAGTAATGGATACAATTTTTAAACCAGTAATCAATTGTGATCTGGTGTAAAACATGGTAGAAAAATGGGAAAAGAAAAGCCAATTCAAACCAAAGGGACTGGACGGTATATCAGATCAGCAGATAGAATATCACTTTGAGACGCACTACAATGGATATGTCACAAAGCTCAATGAGATATGGGAGAAGCTCCCTAACGCTGATAGAAGCAAAGCAAACCAGAATTACAGTGAATTCAGGGAACTGAAACTTGAAGAGACATTCAACTATGATGGTGCTCTGCTCCATGAAATCTACTTTGAGTCCTTGAAAAAGGAAGGCGCAAAGAACCTCTCAGACGAACTCAAAAAGAAAATTGCAGAAGACTTCGGTTCATATGAGAAGTGGGTCGAGGACTTCAAGGCAACAGGAACAGCATTCAGAGGATGGGCACTGCTTGTATTTGATCTGAACACAGGAAAACTCAGAAATGTTGGTGCCGATATACACAACACAAATGGAATCTGGAATGCCATAGTTGTACTCGCACTCGATGTCTATGAACACGCATATTACGTGGATTATGGAGCAAAGAGAGCACCTTACCTTGACGCATTCATGAAGAACGTTGACTGGTCATCAGTTAACCACAGATTTGAAAAAGCGCACAAGGCATACATGGCTTTCAAATAAGCCATCTATCTTCATCTTCAAATACTCAATTTTTTCAGTTGGATTAGTTTACTTTTTATCATATTTTTTTGCATTTTTGCAAAATTGTATTCAGATCTCAGTTAAAAAGCTCTTTTTTTACGATGTTATGATCGTGATGACTTGACAGTCAAAGTAAGGGAAGCGGACATTTATGTAATGAAGTTTATTATTTTTCCTTCCTCTGACTACGTGTTATGTGGGAAGCGTTTTTCCAATCCTCTTTGAATGTGTTCTTAAATATTTTCTTCAATCCATATTTATAGATTCTTATTCCCACTTCCCTATTTTTCAGCAAGCTTGTATCCGAAAAATTCTGTGAACCTATAAAAACAAATTTTCCCGTATCTATCATTTTTGCATGCATGTACAATTTCTCAGAGGCCATGAGCTTTATCTTCACACCAGCCTTATCAAGCTCCACGGCATTTGCCAGATCAGATTCCGAAACGCTTGAGGGCAGGATCAATCTTACCTTGCCTCCCTTGCTTCTCAGGGCGCTGAGAATAGCCTTATCATTGCCCAATTCTTCGGTTTCTATGAACAGCTTTCTGGAATCTGTAAGAATTGCCAGTATTCTGTTTTCAGAATCAGGTGATACAATGAGATACTTTCGGTCAGTATCACCCGCTCTTTCGCCCTTCCAGTCAGATTCAAAAATTCTCTCCAGGGACTTCAACACTTTCCTTTCATCTCCAACTATGAAGTATTCTCGGTTGCTCTGGAAAGCGGCCTTTGTCAAGTTCATGGTTCCGATGATATATCTCTTCTCATTGTACATATACTTGGCGTGGTCAAATACATCTTCATTATCAAATCTTGAAGGGGATATATTCACCTGAGCTCCTGTTTGTCTCAATCTTTCAAGATCTATGTGGCCACCAGAATCATAGGGGTGGCCATCGATTATTATTCTCACATTTACTTTTTTCTCAACCCTTTCGCTGATCGCTTTCAGCATCTCGTCGTCATCTATCAGGTAATAATTCAAATTCAAGTATTTTTCAGCCTCTCTTATGAGGTTGGTAACAGAATTCGTCCCTGCTTGAGGCTCTATAAAAACTTCCATAGATCAATTAGGTGAAGCGTTATTATAAAAGTTCCTATCACTATCGGACAGAATAAATGGATAAGCTAAACTGGATGGAACAGTTGCATGAACTTATAAATTCTGATTTCAGGATGGAGGTAGAAAAGAAGAAAGAAGAATTTCTGGCATTCAGAAAATGTTCCGGGGAAGAAATTTTTTTTGAGCTCTGTTACTGTTTTCTCACTGCCAACACTTCAGCGGAATTGGGAATAAAGATGCAGCAATCCCTTGGACTGGAACCCTTTATTCGCAATTCTCAGGATCAGCTCACACAGCAGTTAAAATCAGCAAGATATAGATTCTACAACACAAGAGGAAGATTCATAGCGCAATCTCGTTGGATCATAGATGAATTACCTGTGTTGTTGAATCATCCAGACCCATGGTTTAAGAGAGAATTTCTTGTTGAAACGTTAAAGGGAATAGGATATAAGGAGGCATCACATTTTTTGAGAAACACAGGTTCCTTTGAGTTTGCTATCTTGGATAAACACATAGTACGCATGCTAGATCCTGAATTTTCCAGAAGTGGTAAAGCCCTTGACAGGAAACGTTATTACTTCTATGAAAAAAAATTCAATAGAATGGCGAGGGAAATGGGAATGGAGCCTGGTATACTGGATCTGTATATGTGGAAAATTGCCACAAATAAACTCATAAAATAACACATCTGGAGAAATCAAAAATTTATGACAAAACAAATATCGGTATACTCTATCATTCGAGAGTGGTCTATCCAAGAGTTAAAATAAAATTAACAATCTGGTAAATTGTAAATAAAAAAAGGGTTTTCTGATTAAATTTAAATAACCTGACCTTATTAGCGGTCGAGGATTTTCATGGGTTATAGTCTAGGAACTCTTGCAATAAGTGCATTGATGAAAATGGTACCTGCAGCTACAACGTCAGGTTACTCAGTGAGCACAAGTGCACTTTTGGCAATAGCCGCTGCAATAGCCATTGCAGGTGGATTAATTGGTACAGGTATGGCTCAACAGGGGATTGGAGCTTCTGGTATGGGCATTATAGCGGAGAAACCAGAGAAATTTGGTCAGGTCCTTATATTCTTTGTTATCCCGGAAACACTGTGGATCATAGGTCTTGTGTTGGGATATGTTTTGCTGAAACAGATATTGTGAACTGATCATGTCTGCAGAGGATATAATTGAGGAACTGAAAAGCGAGGGAAAAAAAACCCTTAACTCCATAAATAGCGAATGCCAGCAGAAGCTAAAGGACATGGAGGAAAAATATTCAGCACTGCAGAATGAGATGAGGTCAAAGTCTGAAAGGTCACTTTCCGATCGGCTAACCAGGATGGAAGTGACATTCAAAGATGAAATAAAGATTGGCAGCAAAAATGTTTTTCTTACTATGACAAAAGAACTCATATCAGAATACTGGGAAAGGGTTTTTGATCTCAAGGAGAAGGTAAGGAAGGACAAAAGGTACAAAGAATATCTGGAAGATTCGGTAAAGCATGCCCAGCAAGTATTGGGAAAGAAAATCATAATATATGGTTCTCCGGCTGATAAAAAGATTCTGGATTCCATTGAGGGAGATTTTAAGTTTTTACCAACAGAAAAAGATGATCTTGGTATAGTTATAACGTCCCACGATAATTCCAGAAGTCTCAATATGTCGCTTTCATCCGTAATAGATGAACAGCACGAGGACATTGAGGTCGATCTTCTCAAAAGGCTGGGTGCGACCTGATGGACGCAACTTTTTATGGCCCATCTGCCAAATCCAGAATTTTGAGGATGGAGTTACTTAATAATCGAACTTTTGATGAACTCATAGGTGCAGAGGCTTTTGGAGACATTCTGCGAATAATGAATGGGACACCCTATGGAGTCCACATCAAAGCACTTTCATTAATGTATTCATCCTATGAGTTACTTGAACTTGCTTCAGACAGGAGGATGTTTGAGACTGTCATGAAACTGGCTGAGGCTCCACCTTCTAATGGAAGTGAAACAATAAAAAGTTATATTTCGCGATGGGACATAGAATCAATAAAGAGTCTCATAACATCAAAGTTTCTTGGTGCTGAGCTGAAAAGAACTGATCTTTTCATAGTGGATCAGAATAACTTCCCACTGGTGCTTATGGGAAAACTTCTATCAAAGGAGGACTACTCGCTCATAATGAATGAATCAGATGTGGAAGGTATTTCTAAATATTTGATCAAACTGGGTTATGGCGTATATCTAATGAGATATATTGAGGAATACAGAAAGGAGAAGGATATTTCTGTACTCCTATATTCTCTTGATCTTGCATATTACATGAGGCTCAGTGCCAGTGTAAAATATTTTCTTGGGAACGAAGAACCCATGCGGGATTTTGTCAGAAGTGAAATCGATCTTAAGAATCTGCTCACACTCCTCAAGGGTAAGGAGTTGAAGCTTGACTTTGAGATTATAATGAATGGCTTAATTGAGTTTGGAAATCTAAGCAGAGAGAGAATGAGGGAACTATATGCAAACGATTTTCCCGTTGTAAAATCCAGTATTCTTTCTGTTTTCGGCGTGAAAAAGGTACCGGAGGGGCAACTGGGCATCGGGGATATCGAGGTTCTTTTGAGAAAAGAGCTCTATGCAAGAACCATAGATCGCTTTTCCATACAGGCAAACTCCATAGGTCAAATCTTTCTCACCATACTCAAGTACGAAATAGAAAGAAATAATCTCAGGCTAATATTCGCAGGGAAAGCCTATGGATTAAAGCCAGAAAAAATAAAGGAGATGATGATCACACTATGACTGGGACAAAGATGGAAAATGAAAAAATTGCAGTCATAGGAGAAAGAGCATTATCCGTTGGGTTCAGGTTAATAGGTATAGAGGATACCTTTGAGGTGACCGGAGAGGAATCCCTGAAAAAACTTGAGGCGCTGGAGAAATCAGGAAACTATTCTGTTATATTCGTGTCAGAAAGTATAAAATCCATAATGGACACGAGAACGTTAAATTATTACGAAGGAATTCTTAAACCTCTTGTGATGTTTATTCCTCTACCCGGGGTTGAAACAGAGGAGAGCCTTGAAAAAATGGCTAAGAGGATACTTGGTGTTGATATAGGAAGGTGAAGAATTGGGTAAAATAGTGAGAATCTCTGGACCAGTGGTGGTTGCGGAAGATATTAAAAATCAGAAAATGTTTGATGTGGTGAAGGTAGGTGACCTGAACCTTGTGGGAGAAATTATACGTCTTAATGGAAATAAGGCAACAATTCAGGTCTACGAGGACACTAGTGGAATAAAGCCAGGGGAGCCTGTTGAAACAACAGGCAAACCTCTTTCAGTGGAATTGGGACCAGGGCTCTTAAAGTCTATATATGACGGGATTCAGAGACCTCTCGATCTCATACGGCAGAGCAGTGGGGACTTTATCCGAAGAGGATACACAGCCATGCCCATTGATCTGAACAGGGAATGGGAATTCAAGGCTGTTGGGAAAAAGGGAGATCATGTGAAACCTGGATACATTCTGGGAACAGTTCAGGAGACATCTATCATAGAGCACAAGATAATGGTACCCCTTGGCGTGGAAGGTACACTTGATGAAATCACCGAGGGCAAGATGAAGATAACTGATGTCTTTGCCCATATAAAGACAAAAAATGGAGAAAGAAAACTAACCATGAGACAGGAATGGCCAGTGAGAACCATAAGGGGTGTGAAATCAAAACTGCCTCCTACAATTCCTCTGGTCACAGGGCAAAGAGTTATTGATTCCTTTTTCCCCGTTGCAAAGGGTGGAACTGTGGCTGTACCTGGTCCCTTTGGATCAGGGAAAACAGTGGTTCAACATCAGCTCTCCAAGTGGGCGGACAGTGATATAGTTGTATATGTCGGCTGTGGTGAGAGGGGAAATGAAATGACAGAAATTCTGTCTACGTTCCCTGAATTGCAGGATCCAAAGAGTGGAAAACCTCTGATGGAGAGAACAATTCTTATTGCAAACACGTCAAACATGCCAGTGGCGGCAAGGGAAGCGAGCATATATACGGGCATATCCATAGCAGAATATTACAGGGATATGGGTTATGGCATAGCATTGATGGCAGACAGCACATCAAGATGGGCTGAGGCACTCAGGGAGATATCCGGAAGATTGGAGGAGATGCCTGGAGAGGAGGGTTATCCTGCCTATCTGGGTAGAAGATTATCGGAATTTTACGAAAGATCGGGCAATGCCATGATAAGCGGATCACCTGACAGAAATGGTTCCATAACCATTGTGGGTGCTGTATCACCGCCTGGTGGAGATACCTCAGAACCCGTATCTCAGAATACACTGAGGGTGACGAGAGTGTTCTGGGCACTGGATGCTTCTCTTGCATCTCGAAGACACTTTCCATCCATAAATTGGCTGAACAGTTATTCGCTTTATGGGGAAGAGCTCATGCCATGGTTTGCCTCCAATGTGTCCAAGGAATGGCCAGCAAGACATAGCGAAATGATGGCTATCTTGCAGAAAGAGGCCGAACTTCAGGAAGTTGTGCAGCTTGTTGGTTATGATGCTCTCCCGGATAAGGAGAAGGCTGTTCTTGATGTGTCCAAGATCATCAGAGAGGATTATCTCCAACAGAGTGCCTTCGACGATGTTGATCAGTACTGTTCCCTGAAGAAACAGGATTACATGATGAGACTGATCATGCACTATTCAAGGGAGGCCAACAGAACTCTGGACATGGGATACCCCATGGAGGAGATTCAGAATATACCCTCAAGAGAAAAAATTTCCAGAATAAAGGAGGTAAAGGATCAGGATCTTGATAAATACTTCAACGATGCAGTGACCAGTCTTGAATCAGACCTGAAAGCTATCAGAGGTGATAAATAATGGTTAAGGTTGGTTATAAGAACATAAGCCAAATCAGCGGTCCGCTGATCTTTGTCGAGGGTGTGAAGAATGCCGGTTACAATGAAATTGTTACCATAGAAGCACCTGACGGTACTCTCAAATCAGGTCAGGTTCTGGATACAAGAAATGGAATGGCCATAGTTCAGGTGTTCGGTCCAACTGCCGGTCTGGATAATATGAACACAACCGTGAAATTCACAGGACAAACTGCGAGAGTTAAGGTTTCTGATGAGGTGCTGGGAAGAATATTCAATGGTCTCGGGGAACCGATAGATGGCGGTCCACAGCTTAGCTCCACAGAGAGTGTGGATATAGTAGGAGATGCAATAAACCCCTATTCAAGGGAGGAACCCTCTGAGTTCATTCAG
>JAJZAR010000036.1 GCA_021799315.1 Thermoplasmata archaeon
TGTACCCATATTCACTTGTTTTGTAAATGTATGTTCTGTTTATGGCCTCACTCATAGCTATTCTAACAAAGGATTCATTGAGTGGCCATCTGAGATTGTTTGTAAACACAGTCAACGGAGATGACTTGGGGAAATAATACCCAAAGTGTGAAGGGTCCTTATCCACATAATCTTTCTGTGCATTAGAAAGTGATACTCCATCCCAATTAACTTCTCCTTTTTCCATTGCAACCTCTCCTGCTGAATCGGTGGAATAATAGTAATAATCCAGATGAGACAGATGAGGTTCATTTGGCTGCCAGTAGTGAGGATTTCTGTCTAAGACTATCTTTGTTGGCGAGAAACTTCCAAGAACAAAGGGGCCAGTACCGATTGGGTCTTTGTCAGCATAAGTTGCAGGGTTTGAAATATTTTGCCAAATATCCTTTGGGACCATGAACACCAACCCTCCAATGTAATAGAATGCTGGTGTGTACACTGAATTGAAATGGAAACTGACATTGTAAGTACCAACTGCATCGACGCTTGTCAAATATTGCCATACATCATATTCATCCATTGAAGAGTGGTTTTTTAGCATGTTAAAAGTAAACGTTACATCGGCTGATGTGAAAGGTTCCCCGTTTGAAAAAGTTACACCTTTTCTCAATGTCATGTTTAGCATCAGATGATTTGGTGACCAAGAGTAAGAGGTTGCAAGCCAAGGTAGAGTTGTATCATTTAGTGGATTTATCTGAAACAGAGGTTCATATATGAAATCTTGCATACCTGTGGGATACATTGCAGGATTGAATGGATTAAAATTATCAATCAATTCGGAGCCCCCAGCAACTGGAATAATAGCTGTTCCCCCAATAGGTATGGAACTCGTAGCAGGTGCCGTATTATTTTGAGCAGCATTATTTCCTGATCCTTGAGATAAGGCGACTAAACCCATCATAATCATGAGGGCCGAGAATAATAACGCTATCGCAATTTTTTTTCTATCCATATCTCCTGATTTTAAATGACATATTAATGATTTATTAGTATATGTGTTATGAGTTTCAGGCTTTCCATTTCGCTTAAACCTAATCGAATAAATCAGGCGACCCAGTTTATTTTAGTCTGTTACCTGTTTCGCTAAAATGAAAATAAACATTCATACCTTTTGTGAACTGAAAGAATTGATCATTTTCCATCTTCCTCGAATGATAACCATGATAAGGTCCATTGTGAGATTGCGTATTAAACACGTTTTGAAGAAACACTTTAATTTTCATTTTCTGAATCGGGTTAATATCGCCGATCCTCAGAGAGATGATATCCACCAGATTCATTTACAAATAATCAATGCAAAAGACCTTCCCTTATGCGAATAAAGAAAAATAAAATCCACATGATTGAGAATAGGGATAAAGAGTATGGGAAACTGGAGAGAAGTAGAGAAAAATCACTGATGCTCTGCATTCTCTTATTTGTTGGAGATGGAAATCTCGTTAGAATTGGTAAACTGTACTTGAATATGTGCGAAAAACCCTTTTTTATTATACAGAACTACACAATCATGGAAAGTTCTAATAATTTTGATATTTATGGAACTGATGTATCAAAGGAGAAAATTAAGAATATTATTTCTTCAATGTCATTAGAACAGAAAGTTGCCCAGCTCGGATCGGTATGGGTGTACGAACTGCTTGATGGACTTGAATTTTCAGAGAAAAAAGCTCAGGAAAAACTTAAATTCGGTATTGGTCAAATAACAAGAATTGGTGGTGCAAGCAATCTGAACCCTGATCAATCAGTAGAGTTATACAACAAAATTCAGAATTATATTCTCAAAAAAACAAATAATAAAGTTCCTGCTTTGGTTCACGAAGAAGCCTGTAGCGGCTACATGGCCAGAGGTGCTACGTTGTTTCCCCAAGCCATAGGTATCTCTAGCTCTTGGGATACGGATCTAGCAAGATCAATATCTTCTATAATCAGAGAACAGATGAGATCTGTAGGAGCCCATCAAGCACTGGCTCCTTTACTCGACATAACAAGAGATGCAAGATGGGGAAGAATGGAGGAAACATTCGGTGAAGATCCCTATCTTACGTCGCAAATGGGTCTTCATTATATCAAGGGATTACAATTCGAAGAACCGTATAAAAGAATCATTGCAACAGGTAAGCACTTTGTTGGGTACGGACTATCAGAGGGAGGAATGAATTGGGCCCCAGCTCACTTAGGGGAACGCGAACTTATGCAGTATGTTCTGAGACCCTTTGAGGCTGCAGTAAAAGAAGGAAAGTTGGGCTCAGTAATGCCAGCTTATCATGAATTAGATGGAGTACCAATGCATGCTCATTCTTACCTATTAAAAGATATTCTTAGGAAGGAATGGATGTTTGGAGGGACTTTTGTTTCAGATTATTTTGCTATTGCTTCTCTTCAAGATTATCATCATTTTGCCAGTAACAGAAAACAAGCCGCCACAGTGGCCCTAAATGCCGGTCTTGACGTTGAATTGCCAAATATAGATGCCTTTGGAAAACCCCTAATAGAAGGAATAGTTGCAGGTTCAATTCCCATAGAAATCGTTGATGAAGCGCTGGAAAGAATTCTTCGCCAGAAAATGTCCATAGGCCTTTTTGATCGTCCATTCATAGACTCTCCGAATACATTTGAAGTTTTTTCTAAGAAGGAAAGTGAAGATGTCTCCCTTAAAGCATCACAAGAATCAATAATCCTGCTTAAAAATGAGAAAAACATATTACCTTTATCCAAGGAAAGCACCAAACGTATAGCGGTTGTAGGCCCCAATGCAGATAATGTCAGAAATTTGTTAGGCGATTATGCTTACCCCTGCCACATTGAAAATCTAATTGATACCAGAGAAAGAGATAATGCATTTTCTCAACCATTGCCATCTGATATAACATTGAAAGATACAATTGGGGATCATCCCTCAATTCTGAAAGCAATCATATCAAAAGTAGGAAAAGAAAGGGTTCTGTATGAGAAGGGGTGTGAAGTCATAAAATCTGACTCTGACAATATCGAAAATGCCCTATCTGCTATACAAAAAAGCGAGGTTGCAGTCCTAGTTTTAGGAGATAAGTCGGGTTTAACTCTAGATTGTACCAGTGGAGAGTCTAGAGACCGATCGTCTCTTGATTTACCTGGAAATCAGTCAGAACTTGTTTCCCGTGCGCTTAAAACGGGAGTTCCTGTTGTTGTTGTACTGGTCAATGGTCGACCTGTCACTGGTGAATGGATGGATTCTGTTCCAGCGATTATTGAAGCATGGTTACCTGGTGTGAGAGGGGGAGAAGCAATTTCGGACGTACTGTTTGGAGATTATTGCCCCGGTGGAAAGCTTAGCATAAGTTATCCATACACAGTTGGACAGGTGCCCATTTATTACAACCACCCTCCATCAGGAGGTAGATCACAGTGGCATGGAGATTATTTCGATGCCCCATCATCTCCAAGATACCCCTTTGGACATGGATTATCATACACATCATTCTCCTTCAAAAATGGGAAAGCTTCCTTAGATATGGATTATGAAAATCCTAATCTGTCTAATATTATCGTTAAGGTTTCCATAACAAATGATGGAGGCATATCAGGAGATGAGGTGGTACAGGTTTATCTTCACACGGACAATTCTAAATTTACAACTAGTGTTAAGGAACTGAAAGCATTCAAAAGAATACATATAAATCCTGAAGAGACAAAAACAATCAAATTTTTAATTCCATTGGACATAATAGCTCAATACGAGGACCTACACAGGTGGGTTGTTGATAGGGGTAAAATTAACATACACATTGGAAACTCCTCTAACAGGATTTTTATTGAAGAGGAAGTCGAACTGAAAGATGTAATCGTCTGGGATACCCTTAAACGATTCAGTTCAACAGCAGAAGTGGAGATATAACCAGAGGAAGTAGATGAAGTGAGTTTATGGAAAGCAATGATCTGAAAAGAAATGTTGAGGACGCATGGCTTCAATATCATAGGCATATAGACGAAGATACTAAGAACGTTTATGCTTCATATTTTACCCATATCTCTGTTTTTGTCTCCGAAGAAATAAGGGAAACAATTGAAAATGAAATGAAAATCTTTGCGTCTGAATCAATGGGCATTTCCGGCTCCAAGTTCAGCAGTGATGATATAAAGAATTCTCATCTCATAATAGGTGAAAGAAAATTACTTGATACTGTCGTGAGTGAATCTCTTAAAATGCAAGACAAAGAGATCGGTTTTGAAATAGTTCACCTCAAAAGTGATAGAAAGATCATCATATCGGGAAAGACTCCCTCAGATATAATCTATGGCACGTTCTTCTTGATAAAAGCTGTAATAAAGGGAGTTTTACCTGAAGAGATTCAAGGCATTCACATAGCAAAAAATGGGCTTAGAATGATTCAACACTGGGATAATTTAGATGGAACAGTTGAACGGGGATATGCTGGAAGGTCCATATTCTTCGAAAATAATGTTATTCTTCAAGATAATCAGAAAATAAAAAAATATGCAAGATTACTATCATCCATAGGTATCAATGCAATTTCAATCAATAATGTCAACGTACATGAACAGGAAACGAAATTGATAACTAAGGAATATAGTGAAGACGTAATTAGATTGACAGAAATATTTCGTAGATATGGGATCAAAGTATTTCTATCAATAAATTTTAGCTCTCCCATATTAATCGGCGGATTGGCCACAGCTGATCCTTTAAATATGGATGTTAAAAATTGGTGGATAGGGAAAGCCAATGAGATCTACCATATAATACCAGACTTCGGAGGATTCGTGATAAAAGCAGACTCAGAATGGAATCCAGGTCCATATACATATAACAGAACACAGGCTGAAGGTGCTAATACCATAGCCGAAGCACTGCTTCCCCATGGTGGTATACTTATGTGGAGATGCTTTGTATATAATAACCAACAGGACTGGAGGGATAGAACTGTTGATAGGGCAAGATCAGCTTTTGATAGCTTCATAGACCTTGACGGTAAATTTCTTGAAAATGTCATTCTTCAGATAAAAAATGGTCCTGTGGATTTTCAGGTCAGGGAACCTGTATCTCCTCTCCTAGGAGGACTTAAAAATACCAACATGAATCTTGAATTTCAGATCACGCAGGAATATACGGGTCAACAGATAGATTTGTGCTATCTTCCAACTATGTGGAAAGAAGTACTAGATTTCAAAATGGATGGAAAAGATTCACACAGCAAAGTGTCTTCAATCATATCGCTGGCTGGTAAAAGAAAGTTTGGAGGAGGGATTGTAGGTATTTCTAACATAGGCAGAAGTGAACACTGGACTGGGCATCCTCTGGCCCAGGCAAATCTTTATGTCTTTGGGGAATTATCATACGATCCAGAAATAAATTTGGAGTCTGCGACCAACGAATGGATAATACTAACCTTTGGAAACAGACGGGAAGTTATCTCCACTCTTCATGATATTCTTCTGAAGTCGCACTCAGTCTATGAAAAATACGTTGCACCCATGGGAGTGGGATGGATGGTTACACCAGGAACTCACTACGGACCCAATGTAGACGGTTATGAGTACAGCAAATGGGGAACATATCATTATGCAGATAATAAGGGCATTGGAGTTGATAGAACAACTTTAACTGGAACGGGATATATAAATCAATACAGCCAATATTGGAGAGAAACTTATGAAAATCTCTCTACATGCCCCGACAATCTCCTACTCTTCTTTCATCATGTACCTTATCAACACATGTTGAAAAATGGAAAGACACTTATCCAGGAGATTTATGATTCACACTTTCTTGGTGCGGAACAAGTAACCAAAATGATCAGAGATTGGAATAAGATAAGAGAGTTCATTGACTCGGAAACCTATGAAGAAGTACTCAAACGAATGAAAAGTCAACTTGCCAATGCTCTTGAATGGAGAGATGTTATTAACACTTATTTTTTCAGAAAAACAGGTATTTATGATGAAAAAGGTAGAAAAATATTCCCATGAATTGCGACTATAGGCATATGATCCGGAGTAGAAAAAGACAGTGCAAAAGACATTATTAGATTACATTAAATTAATAAAACTGTTTCATTTTATATCGATAATAGAAAAATACATGTACTAATTAAAGATATAATGTGTATGCAAAATGAGTATCAAAAAATTGCAGAAAAGTTTGTAAATGGCAACGGTAAAGTTTTACAGGATAGGAATCCCTCAACAAACGAGGTTTTAGCTGAGATGAAAACCGCCACAGAAGAAGATGTAAAGTCATATGTCGAAAAGGCTTTAGATATGGAAAAAGAATGGGGTGCACTTTCTCCTATAAAGAGAGGAACGATTCTGACGAAAGCCGGTGAGATTATGGAGGCTGAGGCAGAAGAGTACTCTAAGTTAATGACGCTTGAGGAGGGAAAGCCACTGAAAGACAGCAGACTGGAAGTCCTTAGAAGCTTTAACACTCTAAAATTTTATGGATCCATTGCCTTGAAATTCGGTGGAAATACTTTGCCTTCTGCAAATGACAGAACAAGTATTCTAACTACGAGAGAACCTCTGGGAACGGTTGCAATAATCTCTCCATGGAATTTCCCTCTGTCCATTCCAGTATGGAAGATAGCTCCAGCTCTAGCTTCTGGCAATACAGTCATATTAAAACCTGCCTCAAACACACCTTTACTTGTTGCAAAGATGATGGAAACCTTTGAGAAGGCGGGAATGCCTCAAGGAGTAGTACATCTGGTAGTTGGTTCTGGAAAGACTGTGGGAAATTCACTCATCAAGGATAACAGGATAAAGGCAATTTCCTTTACTGGCTCTGTACCGGTAGGAAAAACAATATATGCAGAGAATGGAAGAAAGGATTCTATGACAAGAGTACAGCTAGAACTTGGAGGAAAAAACGCCATGTTTGTGGATGAATCAGCTAACCTAACAGCATCAGTCAATAACGCTGTAAGCGGTGCCTTTGGTCTTACCGGACAATCTTGCACTGCCACAAGCAGACTCTTGGTTCATGCAAAAATCTATGATCGTTTCATCGAAAAGCTGAAGGCTGCCATGGAGAATTGGAAGACCGGGGATGGAATGTCTGATGGAGTGAATATGGGCCCAGTTGTTGACAGTAGTCAATATAATACTGATGTTCAGTATATAAATTATGGTATAGAGGACGGTGCTAAAGCGATCGTAGGAAAGCCTCCTGAGGATAGTAAGAGTCTATTCCTTAATCCTATCATCTTTGAGAATGTGACTCAAGATATGAGAATATTCAAAGAGGAAGTGTTTGGACCTGTCCTTGGGCTAACCAAAGTGGAAAATCTTGATGAGGCCATAAATTTAGCCAACTCTGTTCAGTACGGACATACGTCTGGGATCATGACGCAGAATCTCGCAAACGCAATGGAATATATGAAGAGAGTAGATGCAGGAGTTATAAAGATAAATAAACCCACAGTTGGTCTTGAACTGCAGGCGCCCTTTGGAGCATTTAAGAGTTCGGGAGCAAATACATGGAAAGAGATGGGGGAAGAGGCAATGGAATTTTATACCAGAGAGAAGACCACATATCTGAGTTGGTGAATTCCATTTTTAATTAAATTTATTTTATATTTTTAAGTTTTCTTTGCATATGTGTTAGAAAAGCTTTAAAACATAAGGATTTAAAGAAAGTTCATATAAGTTAATATATTATTGTAAATCATGAAAATTTTCGCACTAAAAGAGAATGAGAAGAGAGTAGAATATGCTGAGAAAAATGGGAAAATATACAGGTTAAATAAGCCAGCAATGGACCTATTAATGAATGAAGGCCTTTCTCAAATTCCTGGCGACGAGATTAACTTGAATTTTTCGGATGTTGTGAATGGACAGAAGTCAAAATACGATCTGGACATACCCATTCTACCCCCTGAAATATGGGGGACTGGAATCTCTTATTATATATCCAGAACAAGATATTCTGAAGATGATGTTGCAAAAATAATGGGTAAGACTATCTATGAACTTGTTTATGAATCTGAGCGTCCGGAAATATTCTTCAAAGGCACGGTTGCGAGATGCGTTCCACCTTTTGGCAATGTATCCATAAGATCTGATTCTAAGTGGACTTTACCGGAGCCAGAGCTTGCAGTGTGCATTAATTCCCACGGCAAAATACTGGGCTATACTGTTTTTGATGACGTCTCAGCAAGGGATATTGAAGCTGAAAATCCACTATTCCTTCCCGAATCAAAAATATACGATGGATGTGCATCCTTCGGCCCAGTGTTAGTTACGCCAGATGAATTCACTGACCCTTACTCGCTTGACATAAAAATGCGCATATATAGGGATGATAAGTTATTTTTTGAAGGGAAAACAAACTCAAAAAACATTCGAACAAAGATAGAAACACAGATAAAATGGCTGATGAAAGATAATTCTATCCCGGCTGGTACCATCCTTACAACTGGAACATCAATCATTCCTGGAAAGGATCAGGGCTTAAAACATGGTGACAAAGTAGAGATCAGTATACATGGTATAGGTACATTGACAACGGGAGTTATAAAGAAATAGAAAGGAGGTTACATTACAACATAATAATTTTTGCCTCAGATTTCGAGTTAGATTATTTTTTGAAATGATTTGAAATCTTAATTCGCTTAATTATGAAATGAATTTACCAACATATTTAGAGAATTCAATGGAGTTGAAAGTTTTCAGCTTTTATGAATCTTAAATGTATTCTTAACTACCCATCCCGGTTCCTCTGGAACATAGGGTCCCATGGAAGTTATTTCATACTTTTCGATTATTTTCTCATCTATATCATTGCCAAGACCGGGGAGATCATTCAAGATTCTAAAAAATCCATTATCAAGTTTAAAGTTACTTTTTTTGATAATGTCCCTCTTCCACTGAGGCCAGAATGATTCAAAACTCTCCTGTATTAAAAAGTTTGGAATTGCGAAGTCCAGATTCATACTTGAAGAGTTCTGAACTGGACCGTAGGCATTATGATATGCTACATCTATACCATAGGATCGGGCCATCGTAGAAGCACTGTATCCCTCCATCAGTCCAGTAAAATTAGCTATATCTGGTTGTATGATATCCGTTAGATTTTCATTGAGGAATCTCAATAGGAGATTCCTGTTCAGAACCCTTTCTCCCAAAGCAACTGTAATATCTGTAGCATGACGGAATCTTACAAGACCTTCTATTTGATCAGGATGCACAGGTTCTTCCATAAACATGATATCGTATTTTTCAATTTCCCTCGCGATTCTTATGGCTGCATTTGCGTTGAACCGCCCATGACATTCTATGAGCAAATCAAGATTCGGGCTTTCTGATCTCAGAGCTGAAATTACTTCCACTGCATGTTTTATGTGCTCAGTATCGATCGTATCAAATGCATCGCCAAAGGGATCAAATTTAACAGCAGTAAACCCCATTTTCTCAGTTTTTCTGACTTTTGTTACAAATTCATCTGGGGTTACACAATCATCGTACCAGGCATTTGCGTATGCTCTGAGTTTAGAATTACACTGGCCTCCGAACATCTTGTAAACTGGCATTCCATATATTTTACCCATAGCGTCCCACGATGCCATTTCATAGGCACTCAGAGCGGCTGTAGTCTGCATTGACATTGGTAACCAATATTCATGTTTATATACTTCTTCCACATTTTTTCTGATATCTGTCACTTCCTTGCCTTTGAAAATCCTTGAAAGCTCTTTCAATTCTTCATAAACTGGTAAAGCCATAAGCTCGGTGGGTGCTTCTCCCCATCCAACATGACCATCATCTGTTGTAATTTTTACCAATAGAAGTAAGGAACTCCAAGGACTTGCTGAACTTCCAGTAGGCTCCCCCACCTCGAATATTTCAATTTCGGTAATTTTAGACATATTGTGTTATGGAATGAATGTATTAAACGATTTTTTGCACTGGTGCAAAAGAACCTTTCAGATTGAATATTAATTTCCGTATGAGCCTAGTTTCATCCCATACCTTTTGAAAAAATGACATATGATATGTATCAAAAAATGACTATTAGTATTATGAAATACTTCCAAGAATAGTGAATTATTTATGAAAGCCATAATGGTAAAGCCCCCCGAAAGAGGTATAAAATTTAGCAATTTTACTGAAGATGAATCAGTTACAGGACAATTAAAAATAAGAACATTGGAAAATGGAATTTGTGGAACAGACAGAGAGATTGTAGCAGGCCTTTTAGGTGCATCTTCAATTCCAAAGGGTAGCAGCGAGATGGTGCTGGGTCATGAATGCGTAGGAGTCGTTGAAGAGGACGGAGACGTATTTAGAAAGGGAGACATAGTTATGCCAGTAAACAGAAGAGGTTGTGGGCAATGTGTAAACTGCCTTCTGGGAAGACCCGACTTCTGTGAAACTGGTAACTTTGTGGAGGCAGGTATAAAGGGCATGCACGGTTTCATGAGAGAAAGTTTCATGGATCAGGAAAAGTTTCTTGTGAAGGTACCTGGAACAATCATGAATTTTGCCATAATGGCTCAACCACTTTCAGATCTTGAGAAATCAGTTGAAGAAATACTAACCATGCAGAAAAGAATGCGCTGGAACTGTAATGATGGAACCTTCAACTGCAGAAAAGCGCTGGTCATTGGAACAGGTCCCATTGGTACATTAACTGCCATCCTGTTGAGGAGTTATGGATTTCAGGTTTCTGTCCTCAACAGAAGACCCGCTAATGAGAGAGAGAAGAGGATGTTCGAAATAACAGAAGTAAATTATGAAGATGGCGGAAATGATCTGATAAATATGTGGGATTCGGGAAAGACCTACGACTTGATCATTGAAGCCTCCGGAAGCGATGCTGCTTTTGTAGGGAAATCAATCCATTTATTGAAAAATAACGGAATATTAGGCATATTTGGTTTTTCTTCAAGAGGCTCTGCGGTATTGGATCATTCTGCAGTGCAATCAATCGCGTATAAATCCATAGCTGTTGTAGGCTTAATCAACGGTCAAAAACCTCACTTTGAAAGGGCCATGAATAGATTGGCTGAGTGGAAGTCTAAATGGCCGGGTCTTGTGGATGAATTCATAACGCGCAGCATTCCAGTCAACGATGAGAAGGAAATAAGATCCGCTCTAGAGAATAAAAAATCAGGAGAAATAAAGATTACAATAAAATGGTGAAAGAATTTTTTAATCTCAGTTACCGAGGCGGCTCTCAAAAAACTGCGCGGTATTATACACCACTTTGTTAGAAACGCCCTTCATCTTTGACCGCCCATCTGCTATAGCGATCAAAGCGCTTTTGGCTGTGCAGGTATTGTCCCATCATAACTTGCAAAAAGAATTTTAATGGCTACCAAAATCCAATAAACCAAATCGGATTTAACTTTTAGATCAATTGAATGCTATGTTGTAGATGACTCCAATTTTGATTTGAACATCTTTCATAAATACCAAATTGAAACAATATAGAATTCATTGGAACGAAGACGAGGGAGAGTTTCAAGTTCCTTATAAAGAAGGATAATTTAGTATATAGTGAAAAAATATAACCCCGATGCAGAGACCAGACTATGTAAAGGTAAAATTACCTTCTGGCCCCACATTTAACAATGTAAACGGGCTTGTTAGAAGTAATTCTCTCCACACAGTATGTGAAGAGGCCAGATGCCCGAATCTTTCGGAGTGCTGGAGTTCTGGAACTGCAACATTTATGATACTGGGAAAAAATTGCTCAAGAGGATGCAGGTTTTGTTCTGTTACTCACGGCAGAATGGAGGATCTGGACCCTCTTGAACCGGTAAAGGTGAAAAATGCAGTCATGTCTATGGGCGTAAAGTATGCTGTTATCACCTCTGTTGACAGGGATGATCTACAGGATCAGGGCGCTTCTCATTACGCAGAGACCATAAAGCAGGTAAAGAGTCTGGGGATCAGAGTGGAGGCACTTGTTCCTGACTTCAGGATGGAGAAAAATCTCATAGATATTGTGATGCAATCGCATCCTGACGTCCTTGCTCACAACGTGGAAACTGTGGAAAGGTTGACACCCATGATTCGTGATCCAAGGGCATCATACATTCAGTCTCTCAGCGTTCTGTCCTACGTGAATGAACAATGGCCAGGTGTTGTGACGAAATCTTCCATAATGCTTGGCCATGGGGAAACTGATGATGAGATATCCACAACAATGGATGATCTGATCCAGAGAGGAGTTAAAATACTGACCATAGGGCAGTATCTCAGGCCTTCAAAACTTCAACTGGAGGTGAAGGAATATAACTCTGCGGAAAGATTCAAAAGATTGGAGAAACTTGGGTATGAAAAAGGATTCAGGTTTGTTGCATCTGGCCCGCTCGTAAGAACTTCTTACAGAGCATTTGAGGCATGGGCCTCTCAAAATATTACGCTTAATTAAGGTGATTGGTTAATGGAAGAAAAAGAAAAAATTTTGGAAGGATATAAGAAAATGGTGCTCTCCAGAACACTTGACGAAAAGATCGTGATGACACAGAGACAGGGACGAGTGGGCTTCTACACCCCCACAATGGGACAGGAAGCTTTGCAGATAGGACTGTCCATGGCTCTTGAACCCTATGACATCGTTTACGAGTATTACAGAGATGTGCCCATGATGCTGCACAGAGGAGTGGAACCTGAAAAAATTATCGACCAGATTATGGGAAATTCAGCCGATAATGAAAAGGGGAGACAGATGCCTTCCCATTACAGTTCAAAGGAACATAATTTCATGTCCATCCAAAGCCCAGTTGCCACAAATCTCCCACCAGCTGTTGGAGCAGCCTATGCTCTGAAATACAGAAAGAAAGAGGGTATTGTTGTTGCATCCTTTGGTGATGGTTCAACATCGACACCGGACTTCCATGCTGCCATGAACCTGGCTGCAGTTTTCGAGGTGCCCGTCCTTTTCCTCTGCGAAAACAATAAATGGGCTATTTCCCTACCAGTTGAAAAACAGACAAAGGCAGAGATATGGAAGAAGGCAGAGGGATATGGAATGAGAGGCGTTAAGGTGGATGGGAACAACCTCCTTGACATGTACAAAGTTGCTAAAGAAGAAGTTGATAGAATGAGAAAAGACGGAAAACCAGTATTGATTGAGGCGGTCTCATACAGAATGGGACCACATTCAACCTCAGATGATCCTTCCAAATACAGAACCAATGAAATTCCTAAAAACTCTGAAAAGGATCCTATTGTGGTAGCTGAAAATGAACTTAAGAAAATGGAATTGCTCACTGATGAGCAGATCGCAGCAATAAAGACTGAAGCCAAGCTGAGAATCGACAGAGTGTTTGATGAACGGGAGAAGATACCTCCTCCAAAACCTGATTCTCTCTTTGAGGATGTGTATGAAAAACTTAATTGGGTTCTGGAAGAAGAAAGGAGGGATTTCCTGTGACTTCTATGAACATGGTGCAAGCTCTTAATTCAACATTGGATCGGA
>JAJZAR010000037.1 GCA_021799315.1 Thermoplasmata archaeon
ATGCAATTAACCTTGGGATATGTTGTGCTGACATATTCCCACATTATTATTTTGTTAAAAATGTTAGACATTCGTATGACATTTTATGAAACACGAGACGCCCTAAAATATTATTAGCTAGATAGAGGCAGGGCTAATTTCCATATATTCATTTGCAAATCAAAAAAAACCTTGTAGGCGTTCTGGTAAAACCTTTTTTTTGAAGTCTTCCCTTTTCGAACAAAATTGGTGTTGCTTTCCAATTCATAATCTACCGATCAGATCACATCAACGAGGAAGGGACAGAGAAGCATCTAGGACCACATAAAAGAGAGCTCACTTTGTGATAACAGGGAATGAGGCCCTTTTAATTCATATCATAAGGGATATAGCCAAATGCATATTCCGGGTAATTTTCATCGATTTTTTCCAAGAAATTTCTCATGGAATGTATCCATCTTCTTCTGAAAAACTTCCTCCATTTAAGGGAATGAATGCTGCGCGTAAAGAAATGGGGATTAGAAGAGCAATACATATTCAAATGGTGGAATGATGAAAAATTTGGTTTAAGTTCTTTAAGTCAAGGCGATTCTGGAATTCCATTCACCGCTTTATTCAGCCTTCATATATCTCATGGGGTGGTTCCGACAATACACGTGAATCAACAAAACTTTATATTGTGAATATACGCTAACCTATCGCTCTCTTTTCTGACAGTTTTCAAGCCGTTCGATCGATGTTGATCGACAATATTGGTTTAAAGACCCGGCAGAGTGCAAAAAAAAATTTTGGCTCATTTATACTATTAGCAAAATCATGCGATAGTCTGTCACTATAATAATATCTAGAATAAGTGATTCCATTAAAAAAATAGGAGGTAAATGGGGAGTAAAAATGACCTTCAGGTACGACGAATCATGTATATCTCTTTTACATTTCACTAAGAAAATAATTATTAGTTTTTCAACAAAACGATATAAAAGCAATAGAAATATTTTAAATACTATGATAACCATACGCATTGGATGAACAAAAAAAAGTTATTGATAGCAATAGCCTTTTCCTTGATCATGTTGATGTCGGCGTTTGCCGTCATAGATAATGGTCAGGTTGGGCAAGTGGCTGCAAGTTCAGGCAGTTCAAATTTGAGCGCTCAAGCTTCTAACCCACAAAGCTCCAGCGGAACAGCTTGGCACATGCCAACAACCACCATGCATGAACCTGGTTACTACAATACAACATTCAATATGGGAATTGATTGTAATGTTGGATCTGTAAATTATTTCACAGCAGACACTTACTGTGATGTGTATGTTACAGATGAAATCTATGATCCTCTATACAATGATTTGCCAAGTGGCAGTTCCATACCTTGGCTTGCAACAAACTTTACTGTAGCTCACGTAACCTCAAGTAATCAGACATTCGACCTTATGACCAACTCAGAAGCAAACTATTCTTACGTATACACTGTAAATCTCAGACCCTATGTCCAGTGGACTGATTGGAGTGCAGCAAACGCTTTGCAAACATATACTTTCTCAAATCACACGGTATTCGACTTTAACGGGAAGACTGTTAGCCACACATTCAAATCTTTCAATTCCACACCGATGAAAACGTACTATTTGCAATCAGCAGATGTAGTTCTCTCATGGAGATTGCAATCTGATTTTGGAATATGGCCAAACGTTGTAAACGTTATACCTAACGGAAATCTCTCAGTGAAGATATTTGTAACAAAGCAGACGTTGTTGTTTCAGCAGGATGTGCTTGACAACGATATACTCCCCTATCACATATGGGTGAAACATGACTTTACATCCATACCCGGCCTTTTCAACTGTACACCTAACATATCTTCAGGAAATGGTTACTATGGTTGGAATCTTGGATGGAACACAGCTACCGGAAGTGCACCAGGTCTCGTTGGAACAGGTCCCTTTATGGTAACAAACAACTATGGAATGCCACAGGGACAGATAACACCGAGCCATGAGGAAGCCTTGTACGTTAATCCACATTATTTCACGCAATATGCCAACGCGAGCAGTGGGCTGAGACAGTACACGCCTAAATTCTATAAGATATACATGCCCTTTTACAGTTCTGCCAGTGCCATGGTTGCTGCTTACACCAAGGGACAAATTGATACAACATCCCTTTCTGTTACGCCAAACTTTGCGCCTCAGATACAATCGACTCCCAACTCCAAAATATACCTTAAGCCATCAAGTTCCTATGGATATTTCCGTCTCAACACAGCAATGGCTCCACTTAATGTTACAGCATTCAGGCAAGCACTAAATTATGCAACACCGTACAGTTATATAAACACCGTAATAGCTGATGGATACGGCATATCGTCTTCAAGCCCAATCAATCCACAGAATCTTCTGTACTACAACACCTCTTCTCCTAATTACCATTTTAATATGGCAAAAGCTTCAAGTCTCATAAAGTCCATTCCAGGAATGGTTAACAATTCTGGGGTTTTGACATATTACGGAACTCCAGTATCACTAACCATACAGACCACAGTCGGCGCTGTTGCCCCCAGCAATATCGAAAATGCACAGGCCACATGCGCGGATTGGAATGCCCTTGGTATTAAAACTAGTATGAAGGAGGAAGCATTTACAACATTGGAGGCTAATATTGACGGAACTATAAGCAGTTACAATAGCACAACTGGAACATTTGCTTCTAACCTGTACCAGTTAGGCGAGTTGGGTATAAGTACTGCATCAGGCAACCCTGCATTGGACTGTCAAGAAGCCCTAACACCTCAGTATGGTGTGCCGCTTGACGAGTATGTTGGGCCATTCTCAAATCTCACATTCCAGGGCAAAGACCTCAATGGTTCACAGGTACAAAGTTTGTTTGATAACCTTACATCAAAATTGGTTAATACAAACAACCAGACTAAAGCAGAGAAGATAAGCAAGGAGATTCAAACTCTGTATGTTTGCGAAGCTCCGGCAGTAATAACAGGCTATGGTAAAGATATAGTGCCAGAGCTACAGACATTTACAAACTATTCTCAATCAAATACGGAGGCAGTTTATCTCTATTGGTATTGGCAGTTCTTCAGCATATATGAGAATCAGAACTTGGTAAAGGTTCACTACAACTACACTCTTACAGTTTCAGCAAGCCTAAACAATGCAACAACAGAACATTCAGGAGACCAAGGAACAGTTACATTCACAGTTACAAATAAGACAGCTAGTGGTTCAATGGCACCAGTTGCTGATGCGAATATATCAGTTGCCGTATCAGCACCCTATGGAGGAGTAATAGCCTCGAATGCTACTGCGAAAGCACTGTCAGAGGACAATGGATCCCTTAGGACAAATAGCCAGGGTCAGGCAAGTTACAGTTACAAGGTATTCTCACCTCTAAGTGAAATACTTTTGGCATGTAATCCTAATACCGGCAACAATTACAATCTGTACTATGAACAGGTGAACATTACAGGATATGCATCGGTCGCCAACCACACTCAGACAGGTCCGGGAAATGCTACATCTTCAGTTTGGTTGATCAACCCCTCCCTTGATATATCTTGCACACCGAGTCAATCAGCTTTCACAGCAGGAGAGAGTGGATACATAACATTCTTCGTCTCCGAAAATGGAACTGGATATGCTGGGGCAACTATCGATATAACTCCGGTTAACTATCTCAACATGACATTTAGCAACAGCGAGCTTAGACTGACAACTAATTCAACAGGGTATGCAGTATTCAATTTCACTGTTAACAGCAATGTGACAGGGTTCTATAACGCTTCTCTGACTGTTAAGGCATTGTCAGGATCTGCTTCAATTGTGAACACACCTAATACAACATTCCAAATTGAATTGCAAAAGAAAGCGCCAGTCGTCTCTTCATCCGCTTTTCTTTTGTATGCAGAAATAGCAGGTGCGGTTGTTGCTGCTGTTGTAGTGATTGGTGTAGTTACCTATGTCATAAGGAAGCCTAAAGTGTCTGGCCCCAAAGGTGGAGATACTGGAACCGGAACATCCGGTCAATAAATTTTTTTTGACTAAACACATTACCTAATTTTTTTATACTATATTTGTGATCATATGGAGGATAACTAGATGAATATTTATTTGTTAAGTAGAAAGCTTGTTCAGGCAGTTGCTCTTGTTCTTATTATGACGATGATTGTTTTCATTGTTTTCAGGCTTATGCCCGGAAACCCAGGTTTGCTTTTGTTGAAGAGTGCTTCAAAGAATGGAGAACCTCTTTCGACTGCGCAGAAGGATGCAATCCTGTCATCTATGGGACTTCAAGATGGTAAGTTTTCATTGATAAGTTTTCAAACATATCTTTATCAGATGTTCACATTCCACTGGGGCAAAGATTTTACACATCCGGGTCAGTATGTTTATGGTGAAATCGCAACAGCCCTCCCATACACCCTTGTACTTATAGTTTCAACTGCCCTTATCTCCTATATAATAGGAGTTCCTTTGGGTATAGTTGTTACAAGACTCAGAGGCTCAAAAAGGGAAGGAGTTCTATTATCTGTTAGTCTGATATTGAACTCAGTTCCATATTTCATTATAGGCGTGCTTCTATTTTTGTATCTCTCAGTGGCACTTGGGATTTTTCCCATAAGGGCTACTGTTCCACTAACATATATTACTCATCCCTCACTGGCGACATTTCCAATCCTTTTGGACAGGATGGCTATGCCCTTTGTTTCATTGCTAATTATTGAATCAATGGGTCACATGATTACCATGAGAGCCGCTATGGTTTCCACCCTTGGAGAAGATCACGTGTTAACCGCAAGAGCAAAAGGGGTAAATGAAAAATCTATCCTTCGTAAACATGCTGCTAGAATAGCAGTGATCCCTGTAACAACTAGACTGGCTCTTCAGGTTTCATACCTTATTAGTGGGGCATTGATAGTTGCTATAATCTTTGATTGGCCTGGGATGGGTCCTCTTCTCTATCATGCTGTTTTGAACGAAGACTATCCCCTATCCGAAGCATCCACGTTTGTTATAGGTCTGATGACCATACTAGCTTACTCATCGATAGATTATATACACGCATGGTTAGACCCAAGAATTAAAGTATAGGTAGAAATTGAGGGAAAAAAATGAATAAAACTAATAATAAAGTAAAAAGAGTTGCTCCAGTTTACTGGAGAAGATTGTTCAGGCAGTTTAAGATTTTTTATCATAGTAAATACGGGAGAGTAGGGTTTTATATCCTGCTAGCTTTCGCAGTAACAACGTTGGTGACCCCTTTTGTCGTCGCCCATCCAAATTACTCTTACGAATTACCCGAGGTGGATACGCATGTTTCCTCGGAGATAGTTCAAACTGACATGCGGAATCTGACTCGAAATGGAGCAACCTTGTATTCACCGATGGATACAATGGTAGATGGAACAGGCGAAGCAGCGATCTATTTTGGTTCCAGCAACGGGATTCTTTATTACTATGGTCTTGGTGTAAACAAAGAAACACCTAGGGGTGTCTATAGAGAATTGTATAACTCGCATGTAAAGTTTGGCGTGAAAATGAATCAACCACTGATGTTTCCATTAATGAACTGCTATGAATATTCTCTGGGCTCGTCAGCGTCACTCATATCAAGGTTTGTCGTAATGCCATATACTAATAACAATATTACACTCGGTACCGTATCATTCTACGATTCTGGCTTGAACGTACCAAACTTCACCATGCAGGGAAACATCCAGTATAATGGCACCATATTAACACCGGTCATAAGTAATGCAGGTGTCTTCGAGAGTGGAATAGGTACAGACATTCCGACGTTCAATTACGAAGGTCTAGGACTAGCCAACCCTGGGATGCTTTATTTTGTAGTAAACACAACATCTGGGAATTATTTGGATTACTATCAGATATCTCCTTTGCTTTATGCTGGCCATATTAAACTAAATATGAGTAATCCTCAGGGAATATTGTTTTATGGGAATCATTTTTCGCACAGAACATACCAAAGCAATGCTAGGATTCTTGTTTACAACGCAACAACCGTAAAAGCTTACTTTGCTTCTAATGAGACACTATCATGGTCTTCGCATTTTCCTGCCGGGTTTAACACAAATATTGGTTTGATTATACCAAGTAATTATCAAATTTCTCCAAGTAATATCAACAGTGCATACTTTGTTTTCGGTACTCAAAATTATGAGAGAATAAATCTTGAGAATGGCAGTATTTCGGGACTGGTGAATGTGGGGGATCGAATAACTGCTCTTTCTGTCACTCCTGGAAGTAATGGCTTACCGTCTTTCATAATAGCAAGTTCTCCCACAAGTGAGTATGTATTTGGTTACAATTCAAAGGGAAATGAAACAAGACTTGTAGTTTCCAATCCCACGGGTTCTGGACTTTTCACTCAAACTGCTACATATGATTCGGAGTCGTCGTCTCTTATTCTTATATCGGATAAGGGGTCATTGATATCATTTAACTTAGTGTTTGGAGGCAAATTTCCATTCCAATGGAGTGCAGGATTAACACCTGCTCCAACAAGCACATCAAGTGTGCTAGCTTTTGTTGATCTTTCCACAGGAATAGGGGCCATTGCAGTCATGGGTAATAACCACTATATGTACCTATACAACTCAACAGCGAAACAGTGCACACCCATACCTCCCATGACAAACACACCCTCAGGAAGTACATATCCTCTTGGGTCAACTCAATATGGAAATGATGTCTGGGCAAGATTTATGGAAAGCTTTTATACAGACTGGATATTCGGTATCACCATAGGTATTTTCACACTGGTCATATCCTTAGCAGTATCACTTTATGTTGGATACAAAGGTCGTATAGGAGGAACAATTCTTGAAACACTATCTCTTGGTCTCTATCTTGTTCCCGGTCTTGCGCTCCTGATAGCCCTCTCTTCTGTGCTGCCTGGAAATTCAAACTTTATAGATATTATCCTTATAGTGAGCGGCATAGGTTGGCCTTACGCTGCGTTCACTCTCATAGGGGTAGTCAAAGGGGTCAAGGCAAGAACCTTTGTTGAAGCTTCGAGGCTATTTGGCGCAAAGAGTGGTAACATTATGAGAAGACATATATTACCTAACATAGGACCTCTTTTGATATACCTTCTTGCGTTGTCCATAGGTGCTGGAATAGGTTCAGTTTCTGGACTTCAATTCCTTGGACTTGTACCAGTAAATGTGGCAACGTGGGGAGGGATGTTGAATGCAGCATTTAATGACTTCTTCGTGGTAATAGGCTCACCTCAGTGGGTCTTGCCACCAGCTATAGCCCTTACCATGTTTATATTCGCACTAATATTTGTGTCAAGAGGAATGGATGAAGTGTCAAACCCACGATTGAGGAGGAGATAATTTGGAAATCGAACAAGAAGAAGAAATAAGAGCAAGTGATCAACCAGGGAAATTAGTTCAAATGAAAAATTTCTCTGTACGATTCAAAACTCTAGAAGGAAATGTACAAGCTTTAGATGATATAAACCTAGAACTAACAGAGGGAGAAATTCTTGGTATCATAGGCGAAAGCGGATCTGGTAAATCTACAACGGGCCTTTCTCTTATGAGTTTACTCGCAGAAAACGCCATAACTTCTGGACAAGTGAAGTTTCTAGATGAAGATATAATCCGCTCTCAAGACACAACTGTCGGTAAGCATGTGAATAAAAGAGCCATAAAAAAGGCCCGTAGGGTTGCAACGGAAAGGCTACTCGAGATTCGATGGAAAGAAATGTCCATGATCTTTCAAGGGGCCATGAATTCCTTTAATCCGGTACACACAATCAGAAATCAGATCGTTGAGGTTTTTGACGTACACAATATCTTTCTGAAAAAAGTGAAAAGGGATGGTAAGGTAGAATATGTAGAAGACACAGACCTTATCAACTCTCGTGAGGAACTTATTGATGAGGGAAATCTCAGGTATAATGCATATCAGATGGCTCTTGAAAGAATCAATGATCCAGAATCAACAGAATTTACTGAGATGGAGAGAAAAATATATGCCGAACTTAAGGCAGATCTGGAAAGCAAGATTGCAACAATGTCTATTCGGGACAAGAAAAAGTTAATTGTAAAGAACAGAATCTATTCAAGTTGCAGAAAGGCCGGATTCAACACAAAATTCCTTGATTCTTACCCTCACGAACTCAGCGGTGGTATGAGGCAGAGGGGCATAATTGCAATGGCTCTTGCACTAAACCCGAAAATTGTGATAGCCGATGAACCCACAACAGGCTTGGATGTTATAACGCAGGCAAAAATAATTAAGGAGCTCAAGGATCTTAAGGATAAAAAGACAATAAAATCAATGGTGGTAATTTCCCACGATGTTGGAGTTGTATCCCAGCTTGCCAACTATGTTGCAGTGATGTACGCTGGAAGGATTATGGAATACGGAAAACCCAAAGACATTTTTGTTAATCCTAAGAATCCTTACACGTACGCGCTCATGAGAAGTTATCCTTCGATTGACAGCACGAAGAAAAGAATACATGGAATACCTGGTGCAGTACCCGATCTTCTTCATCCACCTTCTGGATGTTTCTTTGCCAGTAGATGCTTTATGGCAAAGGACATATGTTTTAAGGAAAAGCCCGAGTTCAAAATTCTTGGACCAGACCATAAATCTTTATGTCACTTCGACAGCATTTCAACTGAACTCTATGAAAAATCTCAAGCATACAGCGACCAATTGATGGAAGAGGACTACGATAAAAACAAAAAACCAGTGATGGAAGTTAGAGATCTTAAAAGGTACTTCTCCGTTCATTCAAATCTTACAACAAATCTTTTTGGAGGTGCAAACAAACCTGTTGTTCATGCCGTGGACGGAATTAATCTCCGCATTAATGCAAGAACAGTTCTTGGAGTAGTTGGTGAGAGCGGTTCTGGAAAAACCACGCTAGGGAAATTACTTGTCAACTCCATTGAACCAACCAGCGGGGAGATTATGTATTATTTTCCTATGAATGAGGCTGAAAAGGAAAGATACCAGAAAATGCAAGAGGAAAAGGAAAACTCAAATTCTGCGGAAGAATCAGATTCACAGAATACCGATCATAAAGTTGATGATTTTATTGTCGACGGTGAAGTATCCGATGACAATCTGCTTATAGATATCGCAAAACTGAGCAAATACAGCAATAGGTATTCAAAATACAGGAAAGAAAGCCAATTGATCTTTCAGGATCCATATGATTCGATAAATCCTAAGATGTCCATATTCGACATAGTTGCAGAACCCCTATTGATACAGAAGAAAGATATAATGACACGAAGATCACTTCTAAAGGCCGATAAGGAAATAAAACAAATAGATGTAGAGATATCCGAAAAGGAGGAAGGTTTGAGTGTTGAAAATACATCCGAAGACGTCCCAAAGGGGCAGGATATGGATGATGCACTTCGTTCCTTAGAAGATGATCAAACTCTATTTAAAAACGACAAATTTGATCTGCAGAAAGAAGTTGTTGATGCCTTGGAAACAGCGAACCTGAGGCCTGCTGAAAATTATCTTGACAGGTATCCACACGAACTGTCTGGCGGAGAAAGGCAGAGGGTTTCAATTGCCAGAGCCATAACGCTTGGGCCATCTTTTCTCGTTGCCGATGAGCCCATATCGATGTTAGATGTTTCCATAAGGGCCAACGTGATGAATCTGTTGCTGAAGCTCAAGGAAGATAGGAATATAAGCATTCTATACATTTCCCATGACATAGCTTCTGCGAGATATGTGTCTGACTACATTGTGGTTATGTACCTAGGTCAACTTGTGGAGTTTGCCAAGTCAGAAGACATCATTAAATCACCAATGCATCCCTACACAAAGGCTCTTATTTCTGCAGTTCCAAGCATAGATCCTGACTGGGTCAATAAACAGCTCGGTATAGTTGGGGAAATAGGAAGTGCAGTAAATCCTAAGAAGGGTTGCAGGTTCTATGGCAGGTGTATATTCCACAAAGACATATGCAAGGACGAGGACCCTGAATACATACAGATGGGTGAAAGATATTACAAGTGCCATTTCCAGCAGGAGGAACTCGTCGTTGAGGAGACCATGCTGAAAATGGAAAAGAGAGAGGAGTAAAACGTTGTAATGGGCTACGAACAGGAGGACATGACTCCGGAAAGGAAGAGGGAGATAATCCGGACAAGATTAACTCTCACAGTCCCGGCGTTTCTGGTACTCATAATAATGACTTCCATAACTCTGGCTCTTTTTTTCCTCAATCTCTCTTCAATAGCAAAAGATCTTCTTATTTTTATAGTATTTGGGGGAATAATAGTTATATTCATTGGAGCATTTTATGATTTTGGCGCAAATAACTATGTTGAGAATATATTCATATCCAAGGTTTCTTTGAAAGAAAAGGATATTGTAGGCATAAATCGCGAACAGCTTGTAATGACAGGTATATTTGTAGGCGTTGGCTGCATTTTTATCACAGTAGCAATAGGTTTGTTTTATCTATTTATTTTTCTTTCCTAGCTTTTTTACATACTGGATATACCTGAGGAATTTTTGTATACCCTACTGAGTCTATTCACATATTTTCCCTAATCGCAGATTCTGCAGACAGGTTACACCTTAAATCAGAGAGATATTTTTCCCCCTTATGGCAAAAATGTCAATTATTGTAATAAGTGTACTTATTGTAATTATTGAGATTCTTACACCAATTGGAATTTTCCCTTCTCATATCAACGCCAAAGACATTTCACAATATGCAATTCCTGATGGTGCGGTTGTAAACACCTCAAAAATTGGTTTTATCAACTCCACTGCGAAAAATTTCTGCTCGAGCTATGATACAACTTCTTCAGATCAGATGTTCAATGTGAGTGGGCGAAATTACGATATACTCACAGGAGCATATATGACGACAGATTCCTCTTCACTTTGTGTACCTGTCATCTGGAATGAAAATAACAGTTTCACTTTCACTGAAACTTATATGAACATTTCATATGGAAATTTTCATACTCATGGCAAATTTGGTCTTAAGAGCAATTCTTCATTCCTTCTTTATCAGGAAAACGAAAAATCAATAGGTTTCAACTTCCAGCAGAACAAAGAATTTTACATATTCATTCAGTATGTGAATTCCAGTTTTTACTTCAGCATCAAGTCAAATTCTCAAACTCTCAGGCAATATGTTCTTTCTCCATGCCATTCAATTGATGGAAGTTCTACTGGCTTAAACGTGAGCTTTACTGGCTATTATTATCACATGAAGATGGGGTACCCCGAATCACGATTTTCATACAAGGATTTTACCCTGCCCTTTGCATCTGTGAATTACAGGAATGTTAATTCTTCAGAATACTATTCAGCACAATCCATCAATATTTCGCATTCCATATCTTGTGAACAGAGTGGAGACTATGTGGTAGAAACAAATAATCACACGCTGGTTTATTATAACGCTATTACCAACAGATCGAAAATTCTTTATTCAACAAAGAATAAAATATGTTATGATGCAAGCTCATCTGTCAACACATTCTGGCTGATAAAAAATGGATCATCAGATTACTGTTTATTGAATCTTGATCTAAAGACGGGAAAATTGAATTTCACAAAATTGTCTTATCAGGGTGAAAAATTGCTTGGCCTGGAAAGCACAGGATATGGCCTTCTCACACTATCCAATGCTGGTATTTTTAATATAAACGGCTCAGATCATCAAGTTACATGTTTTTATAAAAACAATTTTCAGAATAGTTCATACAAACTTGATGGATTGTGTTGTTGCGAAGGGAATCTATTTTTAATTTCCTCTACCAACTCTTCGGGCATAGTTACCAATATTGGAGACAACCATACAGAAACGTATCAAAATATTGGAAAAGTTGAGGTTCATATGCAGAGCTCTGGACTCATAACTGCCGGTATTGCCATCAACGGATCTCAAAGCTTTTTTCTGTACCCCGGTATGATCACTCTGACCAACAGAGAAGTTCTCAGCTCTTCTTCACGCTCCTTTGTTTATAGTAATTCCATGAACTCAATTGGTGTAGAGTGCGGAAATACCACTTTCTTTGTGGAAATTCATGGAAAATATATTGGGGTGATGAACACTACAATATTTTCATCATGTGGGAACGCGATTAAATTTTACAATTATGGCACGATAAACCTTACCTCATTAAATCTCACCCATTCAAGTGATTATCTGTTCAAACCCTCTGGTACATTCAATTTTACTCTCAAGGGCGGGGTTCCATATAATTCATCCTTAGAAATATGTAATAGAACGCTGAATCTGAAAAACGAAACCAGTTCATACTTAAATCTGAGTTTCCTGAAATCAGGTTCCTATCAATACACTTTGAGCGTTGAGACAGAAACTCTCTTTTATGCAACTTCACGTGGGTATCTCACTGTTGACAACTCTTATCCAGAAATCAAGTTTCTTCAATGCGTCTTTCAAGGTGTCTATGGGGGAGAACATCTAAAAGGAACAATTATAGATAACGCTGGTGTCTTGAATGCAACAGTCAATGTCAATGGTATCGCTAATCGCTTCTCAGGTGCCTGTGTGAAATTAACAGTACCTTACGCGAAATCTTCAATGTTTAACATTTCTTTCACTGTGATTGATGGATATCATGTCATAAGAAATGGCACACTATCTATGCCTTACTACAATGAGACTACTACCAATCTCAGCGTAAATCTGGAATCTGATCAGGTTTTGAGCATTTCAAACTACGATTTTCTTCTGAGTGGATATGTCCAAAATTACAGTTCAATAGAATTGAATCTTGTGCGAGATGGTCAGGAATATGGGCACTTTTATTTTTATAGAAATTCCACAAAGGTCGATCTGCTCAATGGAAAATACAGTTATGGTATCAGCGTCCTCTTCAAGGGAAATAGGACAGAGTGCATTGAAACTGGGAATTTCACTGTGATGTCCTTTAAGCCGGATTTTAATGTGATAGCACATGATCATGGATATTACGCATTTTATACCAACTCTGCCAATGATACCTTCGATTATCTTCTTCAGTCAAACGTTACAGGAGCGTGGCTTGAAACCGTAACTTTTCAAAACTCAACCATCTATTCAAATGTTACGAATGCTTACGCGAAAAATATCAGTTCTCAATCCATATCTGATCTCTTACATGGAAATGGAACGTATATTGTCAGCATCAGATTTACTTCCATAAACAATTTTACATTTTACAGAAAATTTACCCTTAATGTTTCCAATGAAATTCCTTCTTTTCATGGAAAGACCGTCTTTTATACAAATAAATCCTCTATAATTATATGGAATTACAGTGAGTTGGACCATGTTAAATCTTATATACTGGAGAATAACAAATTCAATCCATTCAATGGTTCCATGGAATTCAATCGCACGTGTTATTACAAGCTCATC
>JAJZAR010000038.1 GCA_021799315.1 Thermoplasmata archaeon
AAAGAGAGACGAGGAGGAATGAAAGATGACACAGAAATGGATAACAAAGAAGAAAGGAAATGAAAGCAAACATGTAATGATAGAAACGGAAAGAAAGCCCAGGGAAGTACAGGTCAAGAGTATAGGACCAACACCGTCCCAACTGGAGAAGCAGGCATGGGACATGCTTGGAGATCTCAGCAAGATCACCAGTGTGGATCGGCTACTCTTACAGATGAAGAAGTACTCAGGCACACTTGGTGATTATTCCGGATTCAACTCAGTGCTGATCTATATGCAGAACCAGGACGCAACCATTGTTAGATCAGCAAATGAATGGAAGTATTTCGGCAGGGAACTGAAGGATGATGCAAGGTCAATATCCATTCTTTATCCTGTGGGGACCCCAAAGAAAGATGGACCGGGAAAGGTCAAGGATTTCATTGAGAAGAAGAGGAAGGAAGGGCTGGACGATGAGGCCATAGATCAGCTCGTAAGGGAGAAATTCAATCTCGAGCGGACCGGAGTAACTCATGTTTTCAGCACCGGCACTGTATACGATATATCCCAGACCTCACCAATACCCGGAAAGATGAAACCGGTTGAGCAGGATATCAGGGCAACCCAGCTTTACAGCACTCTCAAGAAGATTGCGAAAGAGCACTATACAGTGGAGGAGGATACGATCTTCAATGGTGCCCGGGGATACACTGCGCACAGTGGAGAAGGACAGAAGATTGTTGTCATGAAAATACCAGGAGAAGATGAGAATGTTCTTCACACCCTGATCCATGAAATGTCCCATGCCAGGCTGGAGCATCTGTACAGAAAGGATCTTCCAAGAGGCCTTGCTGAGAGCGAGGCTGAACTATCTACATATATTGTCGGATCTCACTTCGGCTTCAATTTCAAGGATGATTCTGCAGCATACATTAAGGGATGGCTGGATGATGCCAAGGCCAAAGGCAGCAACCTCGGAAAGGAGAACATCGACAGGGTGATGAATAATGCAAGATGGCTGATAAATGAGATATCAGGGAGGCTTTGAGTTTCCTGTGTTTATTTTTCTACCTTAACTCTATTCATCAATCGCCGAACTTTTGCCTTCCAGGAGAGCTGAGATCTCACACTCGAGGGCCTCTGAAATTGGATTAAGATTTTCTTTTCAACGTCGTAATCCAAAGGATTTCCTGACGGTTCGGTAAATGACGGTTATAATACAGGATTATAGGTTTTACACCTAAATAGTGGTTCTTGCTAGGTTTTAGGTGCAAAACCTTATTCCTATCATTGACGTTTACATCTTATGGCCAATAGTTTGGAGTTAAAGGATGCTAAAGATTTTGAACTATCAATGTTGGAATACTTGAATTCTCATAGCCCCCAATCTTTTTCTAAGAGGAAGGTAAATATTAGTGGTGTATCATTTGAATTTGATCTTGTTTCTGCGGATGATAAAATTATCGGAGATGCAAAGTTCTTTAAGAATATCTCAGTACCAGCAGCAAAATGGGATAACATTAGCTACTATGTATGGCTACTACAAAATACTGAAGCAAGAATCAAATTTCTGGTCTTTGGTAAGGATATAGAAGTTCCTGAGAGATATCTAAAGCGTTATGAGCCTTTGATCTCTGACGTTGAGTTTTATTTCTTTGAAAACAATACTCTAAATCCGATAGATAAGCATAAGGAACATAAACTACTGGCAATCCTGCAAACTAACCAATAGAACTTGATTGCCACAAAAATAGGGAGAGATAGAGGTAGATTTTCTATGGAATTTAAGAAACTGTTATCACAGGATTGGAAATGAAAGACTTTTTTTGCACCTGAACACTATTTAGTGAAGCATCGTCAATACGACATCTGGATGATATCCTACTGGACAGTCAAATTTATTCTTCATTTACTAGTTTCATCAAGTAATTTTGTCCTCTTTTTGTGATTATGAATTTTCATGCATTATATACGTAAAACAAAGGAAGTTTTTTCGGAGATTTTAGCTCACAAAGATAATAAAATAGTTCATATGATTTACAACTATGGAAATTATAAAAAGCATGTTCGGTAAAGAGACAGGTATAACGGAGAGTGAGTTAAGGTCCTTAGTTGGTACAGAACAGGAAACCTCTATTATTGAATGTAAGAGACTAGTGAGTAAATCAGACATTCATAAATTGGTCATTGAACCCTTAATAGGGTTTTTGAATAAAGTTGACAACAGTGGGGGACTCCTGTTACTTGGTTTCAAAGCCACCAAGGGAAAAATAGAGGACATCGAACCATTAACTGATCAATCACTTCATCAGGACAAGTTGCGAGATAGGATCCGGGATTCTATTGGGTCTATACCTTCTGTTACCTATGGGTTTTCCTACGATGTGATCGAAGTAAATGTCAATAGTGGATTTGTAATCTTGATAGAAGCACATAGAACAAACCCTAATGCGGTTTTCTACTCTAAGAGTGAGAATCAGGCATACATTAGAAGAGCTGATAGTACCATCAGGCTTGAAATAAGCGAACTTTTTCAAATAGCTGAATTGCGAAATTACCCCATTGTATTCCCTGTGTTGAATCTAACCGCAACCCCTAGTATGCAGGAAATTCTATATTTCTGTCCAATACAAGTATTGATTAGAAACATGGGAACTGCGCCTGGCAGAGATATTATAGGTACGATAGATTTTACTATGAAAGGAACGAACCACGGATTTAGCATATCTTCAATAAAAGGGTTTAAGGTGAGCCACCCTGGAAATGGTGATATTCCAAGATTGGAGTTTGATGTATTTCAACCCTCTAAAAAACCATCTTACCCTAATCTCGACTTGGTTGCGGGTAACTTCTTAATCTATATAGCGCAGGGCGAAGAACTCGAAATACAGATGAGAGTGTATGAAAGTAGGGGGTTATCAATGACTACTGCCACTTTAATAAATGGAATTCTTGCACAGTCTGATCCTGAGTATACACCTTACTTAATGTAATTGTCATTGTCTTTAGCATGTTTAAGAAGATAAGTAATGGTTACCTTTTGCAGTAAAGCTAAGCGGGAGTTGAAAAGATTCAATTGTTTTCAAACGTCATCTTCAGCTTTCCATGTTTCGTGCCCCCTTCGACATGGAGATTTTTACGAAACAGCCCTCTTTCATATGACACTAGAAGCGTTGAGGAGAAGTCGTCTTCTTTAATAACTATATTAGAAAGTTGTCTAGTGTAGTAATGGGAAGGAGAAAACACTACGGTGTAATTTTCGAAATTATCGTCTATCACGTTCCCCTCTTTATCAAGCTCAACTATGAAAGAATATTCCTGGATAAACACGTCTATGATCTGAGGGCTATCTTTTCCAGGCAAAAGGTCGAGTCTTTGTGTAGAGTCAGAAAGTTGACTATGAATTAGACTCTTTTTACTCTTCTCTTGACTGTTATCATAGTTGAATGGTTCTGGAATTGACTCCCACTTCAGGACGAAGGTCTTTTCGTTCCCATCTTTAGTTCTCCACTTAAGGTAGGCTGTACTGTTTTTAGCAGATGTTCTGCCTAAGTTACGGACAGCTACTCTGTAAACATACGCAGTAGAATCGTAATATTTAGATTCATTAGAAGCTAGAATCCAAGGCTGAACCAAAGAGATCGGTGAGCCGGCATTCTCTTCAGATACCGATATTATTACTGGTTTGGGTAAGACTTCAAACAATAGTTTTGGTCTATTGAAACGATCCCAGGCCCAATTCCCTAAAAATATTGCCAACAGGGCAGTGAAAAATGATCCCACCAACGGAAATGTATCTGAAAGTGCACCGGGGGTCGTAGCTAGGTACAATAGAGTTTGATGCCAGAAAACAAATGCTAATAGTCCGATCAAGAGGAGAACCCCTATTACGATTATGAGCAATATGTGTGAATATCTGAACTCTGTTCTTTCATATATTTGACCTTTCACGATTTGGTACTATCCTGAAAGTGTTTTAGTTTTTTGCGGTTGTGAGGTAACTAAATGAAAGGTTTGTTAACTTTTCCCTTACAACCCAACATTCTTATCTAACTAAGCATTGAACATATTATGTCAGTAAGACTAAAATGTGACAAATGCGGTAGCACCAGTATTCAAGAGACAATAACTGGGGGAATGACAGAAACAGTACACTGGAAAGATGACTACGTAGTTCGTGAAGAAACAACCTACGAGAAAACTGATGACAACTCAGAATTCATATGCGAAAAATGCGGAAATAAACTCTAAGCAATAACTGATAGTTATCTAGTGACCTTTGTTACTGCAATAAGTTTTTCTGTCATTCAAGGGGTAATAAGCGGAATAAGTTAACTTTTAAGCTAAAACTTAACGGCGTTTATATATTGTTCTCAAGGATCCATATAGCCATAAACAAAAATTAGATGCAAACCGTTAAGTTTTGATGGTAACTTAACAAGTGCATTGAGATCCATTGTAAGATCCTCAGAAAAGTTTCAGGTAAGAATTCTAAGGCCAGTTGAATTTGAAATTATAAGGAATGCCATGGATCCTGATACCAGGAGAATATGCACTTCACTTCTTCTTACCGGAATGAGATATGCTGAATTGCAGAGATTCAGGGAAAATCCTGACTGGTTGGATGGAAAATTTGTATTTCTGCCAAGGGGTTCAATGCTCAAGGTAAAGGCAAAGCAGAGGGAAAGAGCAATCAGATTATCTGATATGGGAAAAACACTGCTTCCGGATCTGTTTCAGGTACCGCATCCATTACCAGATCTTCCCGCCTTGGACATGAAATTGAGAAGACTCTCAAAAAGGATCCTCGAAGGAGCTCCCATAAACAACAAAACTTTTAGGAAAACATGGGAATCATGGCTTGTGTTCTATTATCCGGACAAGGCATTGCAGATTGCATTAAGCCAGGGGCATACAACAACAACCCAGTATGAGCATTACCTGAATATTCCATTTGAGGAGGATGACAGAAAGGAGATGAGGAAATGGGTGGAGGGGTGGATATAAGTGGCAGTTGAATTCTGTCCAATTTAGAAGCAGTCAAGAGCTTCAATGCCATTGTATAATAATCCATTGCGGTAAACATCCATATCTTATGGTCATGATGTCATGAAATGGTGGGGCGTGGAGATTTTTCGAGAACCGCATGTTAGTGAAAAATATTTGCCGAAATAAATATCAGGTGTAAGATATTTTTATATGCTATTGGAATAATAAGTAAAGTATCTGTCTATGCATCAAGTCGCTCTTTTAGAATCTTTCTATAGGTTTTATGGTCTGGTAATTTTTTTGTATCGGACAGCTCCTTTAATCTTTCCTTTTCTTTTTTCAAAATATGCTTTTCGTCGAGAGCTCTTGCTTTAAGAATAAGCTCAAAGTAATATGACATAGGTATAGAATCTGATACCTCTTCTTCTTTGAAAGACTTTGGGAAATCCATTATTACACCAACATAGGAATCAGTGAGGTCTAAGTCTCTTTGAAAAGCCACTCTATAATTTTTAAATTTATAATGTAGTTCGTTAGTTTCAACGAACGTTAGAAGATTATTCCCTACCTGCCAATAGGTGCTTGGGCGAATTTTGTTTTTAATCTTCCCATTTTTTAGCAAATTTTTGCAATTACTAATGAGATCGATATACTGTGAGTTGAATTTTTTTACGGAAGCAAAGTTTGTAGATGGGATCTCACCTATTATGTCTTCCATTGCTAGCATCACTGAGGAATGATTTTTACCGTTGATATCTTTAACCCAGACAACTTTAACAGGAATTTTGTCCATATTATGATCACCTGCTTAGAAAGTCAAATTTGAACCGCCTTCTGTGAACAGTTTCGTCAGTATTTCGCTCTGTATCTTAAATACTTCAGTTGCCGTTCTTGGTTCCGCAGCATTCGATTCTGCATATTGAATTAGCGCAGAAACTATTACACGTGCAACGTTGTATCTCAGCAGTCTTCTGTCTTTAGTTCGATCAACTTTTAATGCAAGAGGGTGAGACAAGTTAAGCACCACAGCTTGATTCACGACATCTACCCAACCTTCTCTAGGATCTTCTTCCAGATACATAGGGATTATAGCTAACCCCTTCCTTTTTCTTATCACTTCTGTGCCCTTCATGTTTCCATGTTCTTTCTCGAAGTATCCTGGCCCGCTATCCGGGCCAGCTGTTGTTACCCCATTGCCTGAATCTCTGCCACCTTTGGTACCAGTTGTATTTTGACCTCCCTCTCCTTCTTCGATATATTTCTCTCCCTTGGGATCTTTAATGGTTGTTGTGCCTTTGAATCCCTCTGACCATGGATTCATCCATGAAAATTCTGGTAAATCCAGAATTTTGTTTAATTCTTTGGTTATGTCGATTTCTATAATTGGATTTTCTTCATCAACTGGTTCAGATTCTTGGAGCAAATTATTCTCTTTTGCCCAAAGATATAATCGCCTCCGTGCCTCCGTAAACACCTGATTTCGCAAAGGAGTCTTTCTAAAATCTTCTTTGTTTGATGTCAACAAATCTGATATTTCATCGGCTTCCACAATGCAGATTAATCTATCTTTATACTCCGTTTTGACGTCCCAAAAGAAATCAGGAATCTCACATTTGACCCTTTTACCATAAGCTAAATACAAGACATTTAGCATGTCATTTGGAAGGTCTTCATCTGCTAGCCATATGTGAAAGGGGAATCTGTGCCTATTGATTTCAAATATATCATTTTTTTCAGCCGTCAATTTTGGTTTCCACGGTTTTATTTCATCATCATTTACTAGTATTTTTAAGCCTTTTATTAAATTCCAGTTATACCAGTATCTAATATAATCAACAATTTTATCTTTGAGTTCCTTAAAATCATCTGGTGAGAGAGTAACCATATAGCTAGTTCCTTGAGACGTAATTGTTGGAATCTCTTTCTTGTAGAGTAATTTGTTACCTTCCCTATACATTACCGACTTAAGGGGACCATCTTTGCCAAATGTTTCAGTAATAACTGATGCGCCTTCCCAAGATGCCAAATATATTTTAGCACCAACTCCTGCAAATCCTATTCCCTTTGATTTGTCTTTACTGGAGAGCGCAATTGTATGGTAATTCTCGAAGGTGTTAGAATCCATTCCTTTTCCATTATCCACCAATTCATAAGTGTTCCCATGATCGTCTAGATATACATTCAGTTGTGTTGCCCCTATATCTATTGAGTTGGCGATACTTTCCACTAATACTACTTCTGATGGTTGCTGTTCATACATGCCTAGAAAGTCTTCTAGGGCATGTAGCAGATTCACTTTCAGTTCCATTGCGGTCATTTAAACACCCACCAGTCCTGCACATTCGTATAAGTCAATGATTTTGAAACACAATACAGCATGCACTTAAAATTATTGAAAAAATATATAGAATTTCTCATGGGATAGAAAAAAATGCGTTCAAAAATAACTACCATATGCATACGGGCGTTGTTGAAATTCACTTATCTTTCCTCCTGGTCAAGTTCATCTATGATATCTCTATAGATCTCTGTGAATGCTTTTTTCCCACCTCCGAATTTTGAGGCAGAGCCATTCTGTGCATTCCAGAATGAATCACTAAAGTGTTCATTCATAGTAGATAGTACCTTGAGGAATTGCTCCTTTGTTGGTAAGTTTCCAAGATTTCTCTTTCTGGTTAGCAACAATGGTAAAAAGAGATGCAGTGAATAGACTCCCGACGTTTTCATCAGGAGATAGTTACCCCAGTCATCATAAGATTCAGGACATAACTCCGTAATTGCTGACCAATAGTTATTGATTAGTTCTATTACATTACCCATGGTTAGACCAGCATTCTGAGCAAAATCCAAAACTGGACCCAGGGAGTCAGTGAATGAACCCTGTGACATTGGTGCTTCATCGTGACCATTTGGCGGGATTATTAGATTCTTCCACGGCCCTGATTTGTAGAGTTGTTCGGAAATATATATTTCGTACGGAACGTAATCCTTCTTTTTCAAATCCATGGGAAGTTTAGTATTAGGCCCTATTGGTCCTTTCTCTACTTGTTTCACTTTGTATATGTACTGATGCGCAAGATCTGTTCTCGGCCTCTTTAACTGAGTGTTTATAGTATAGAACTGCATCGCCTCTTCGAGCCTTTGATCTTCTGGACTCTTGTCTGGACTCCAAATTAACAAGGAAATCGGAACGTCAAAATTTTCGCTTTCTCCCAATAGCCCCATTTTATATGCTTCACTGAAGCCAACTGTCCTGTGTTGTCCATCGACAATGTACAGTGGTGCCCCATCAGGTAAGGAAATATTTCCTTCTTTTACAACTGGCTCAAAATTTTGCCTCAAATATATTAGTATATTTGTTGGTGAAATACCATTTTCATCATCCGCTATAAAACGTGCGAATTTCCTTGCCCTGGTAATCGAGTGCTCTCTTTGGTAGCCATCTGGATTTGATATTGAGTATTCATCGATCTTTAAGCCTCCGTTTTCATACAGTTCTGCTAAATTTCTAGCACTAACGAATCCAGTTATCATTTTTCTTCCATGCTGAGTGCCCACGGCACCTTTTATCAAAAGATTCATTTTTATCAATTCTATAATCTAAAATCATATTTAAGTGTTTGGTTTTGTAATTTAGATATACAATTTTGATTTAACATTTTGATATACACAAATATTCCACAAAGTTACAGCATCAATATAGGACCAAGTTCTTGCGGATATCTGCATATTCTAGTTTTGGAATCTGATTCTTAGATAAATCTAAAATTGGAGGGTATAATGAGTCTATTTGGTTTGGAGTATTTGTGAACGGGCACAAGAAAACTTAGTATTTATGATAAATCAAGAAGGTAGGGAAAATTTTTACTTTTGAGGTTTTTTAATTACAACAATGTGTTCATTCAGCATCGTGCTGCTTGTTTCTCCAGCAATATTTGTAGGACTGTTCCTTTTCGGCATTCTTTTATTAGGTATTTCCCGAATGTGTGTTGCAACATATTCAAACCCATTGGTCTCAAAGAAATCCTTAACTACAATAGAGGTTGGCAGCAAAACGGAGCTCACAGTCCTGTTTCCCACTACATAGCATGCATAACCACCTTTTCTAATCAGTTTAGAAACATTCTCAATTGAAGAATAGAGGTCCGAATAGAATGAAGCAACTTCTAAGGCTCTTTGTGGTTTAAAGTCATAGATCAGTTGTATTGCAGCATTAAGAAATTTGGATGGGAATTCTGGCAGTTCCTTGAGCCTCTTTCCTCCCATCAGCTTATTATCAATGTTTTCCCCATTGATTAGAGATAGCCATTCCGATGAAAGTCTGGAATACTGACCATATGCAACGGTTGTGTGAGAATCCCCATAAGGCGGCGAAGTAACAACAATGTCTATGGAATCCTCCGGAAGTTCTCTACATGGAATATCAGATACAGAGTTTAGACTTAGTATTGTTGCTTTAGGATGCTTTTCCAACTTTTTGATCATCTCATTAAACTGAACATACCCCTTGAAGTTTCTATCAAGTTTAGATGACATTATTCTGTACGGATCAGGAAAATGGGTTTTAAGCTTGTAAGGTGCATACCTAAACAATTTAAATTCACCTTTCCTGGTGTTTGAGCTCTCCCTTGCAGTCTCGCTGAATGCCACTTGGAAAAATCTACGAATATGGGGATCTTGAATTTTATCGATATAGTACCTAATCTTACCTAGCGGTTCTAACACTCCACTTTTAAACCATGTATCAACATTCCTAATTTCTGGAATGTTCACCAGGCCTTTATTGTATATGGCAACTTTGAAATTATCAATTTCGTTGGATAAATCATTGGGGATTAAAGAATAGTCGGTTTTAGACTCAGCTATGAGCCTTGCTAATGGATTGATATCGGTGCCAAAAACATCTAGCCCCTCCAAAAGGCCTTCCACAAGTGAGGAACCAGTGCCACAATAAGGATCGTATAGAGTTTTAGCTGACTGACCATATAGACGTATCAATTTCCTTGCAACCTGAGGTATCATTCTAGCAGGATAGTCATGATAAATGTGAGTGTACTCCCTCGTGGAAGCATCAGCAAATGTCCAGTCATCGGTTTTTACTAATTGCTCCATACTAATTCGTAAAGAAGGTCTATCTATAAAATCCTATCCCTGTAAGCAAAACAGTCCTGCAAATTGTTTGCGTTGACCCTAAATGCAGTCCCATGATCATGAAGACTACCATTTTCGTAGAGTCCAAGTCTAATATCTATTTTTACAATTCCTTGCTTAATTAAAGAAATAAATCTCTCAAACGAGAACCCCATTAGGACCCAAGCCTCGTTGTAGTTAAATTCCTCTTGGTTATCACGGAATCTTGAGTCTGCCTTCACTAGTAAAATTCTATGTAGCTTTCCCTCAAAGGCAGCACTAAGATCTGAGTAGGTCCAGCCACAATAATTATGGTGATTTTCATCAATGATGTTTATGTAGTCGTCACCTATTTCCAGACCAACTTTATGTCCACTCCTAACGCTGGCATATCTGTTACCATAAAGATCTATGTGTAGGACATTCCTACTTCCCGTATCTGCATCTGGATAACCAATATTAATCAAGAGATCTTTGGTGCCAGTCGGAGGTTTAGGAGCTTTTGTGAATAAGGTAAGCATCGAGCTCGTGTTCTTTCTCATAGATTTTAATTCAACCCTCTCCCCGTTTGGTCCGGGGAAGTTGTTCTCAGGTATTCCCAATAAATCTTCCAAAGTTTTACCAATTCCAGTGTCATGTGATCTATGAGATTGGATCCATTGACCACTTATTTTATTTAGAGTCTCGACTAGTTCATTAAATCCTTTCATTAGAGTTGTAAATGTGCAATGTTTAAAATGCTTTCTTAATCAGTCTTAATATACCATTATATAACGTAATAATTAAACTAAATACCACAATTACCCTTAATGCCACAATTGATAGACGTTTCACATGTATCAAAGAGAGGGGCTTCATTGAGAGTTACTCTACCAAAAAGTCTTTGGAAAATGCTTGATATAAATGAAGAAAAGTGCACAATAGGCTTCTATGAAATGGATGGTAAAATAATCATCCAAAAGATGAAATAGGTTATTTTGCCCCTCCATAGCCCTCTCCAACAGATGCTTTTCTTATGACATCGAATTTACTGGTATCAGGAGGATATATGAGTGCGTACCAGAGTGTAGCCGCTTCGTATATTGAGATTGCATATTGAAGAATGATCATAACCGGCGAATATTTCCGGTTTGTCTGCATAGCACCGTATTGATAGATGGCAAAGTATGAGGCAGTGTTAAATAAAGACATCACAAGTATTGGAACAGGCATTGTAAATCCAAAAATAAGAGAATATATGACATACCCAATTCCCATTATTCCAGTCCATCCCACTATATATCTATAAAACAGAAAAAGAACAAGCCTTGGTGAAATATCCCACAGTTTTTTCCTTGCATAAACAATTGCAGTGAGCCATCTTCTCCTCTGCTTGTAGAAGTCACCTGCAGTCAATGGCGGAGAGATAAATATATGATAAGGTATTCTCCCGAAACCATATTTCATTGAGACCAGGTTTCCCATGATTACGTCATCGGCCCCATAGGTAGCATAGTCCCATCCAAATTCATATTCAACATCAGCCCTTATAACGAGACCCTCCCCATGAACAAACATTGCCTTGCCCTTTTTGTTGAAATGCCTGCAATAGACATCACAGTCCGATACTCTTATGAAATCTGCAAGTGTAGACATGAGATGTGCACCATAATCACGAAGCCTAATCTCCCCCTGCCCAGCAACCTCACTCATTCCAAAAACGTACTTGATGTAGTCTTTCTCCACTATGGAATCATCATCCAGGTGTAAGATGTAATCCTCTTTCCCATAGCCCATTTTGCTGAGAGAGTTTATTGCGTATTGTAAAGCCCTGAGCTTTGTCCTGCTTCCCCTTGGCGTCTCATAATCGTATGGGACGGTAATCTCTTCTGCCGGATATGTGTGTGAATCTCTTTCCTCTTTTACAACAAAAATATTCATGTCCAGACCATAGGATCTCAATTTTCCAATTATGGAATCGACCACATCTGGATTCTGGCCATTGGTAGTTATTTCCACAACAACCCTTCTTCCCTTTACCGGATCGGGTATGCCGGGACCATTAGCAAAAAACTTCTCATGTATATTTGATATTATCCCTGCAAACTGCATAACTGCAATGGGAAAATAGATTAAAACAATGAATGTAAAGAGATACCAGATGAAGGGAAACAATTACAACCTCTCCCTGTTCACGCTCTTTCTCACTGCAGCCAGGATAAACTCCTGTCTTGACCTGTAATTCCCTTTCAGGTATGCTTCCTCAATTTTCTTTTCAAGTTCAACCGGTATTTTCAATAGAATCTGTTTGGTTTCTCTCATTTAAAACAATCTGTAAATATCTTGAGATATCTTAAATGTATTCATCGCTATCTAACAATTGGAAAGATTAAACTATGGGTCTCCATTTGTCAAAGGAAGTTATATTGGCAAAGAGAGAAAGGCTCACCGGCATAGATACGAAACAGATATTGCTGAAACTACCCAGTGGTCTATATGAGGAAATAATCAGGATAGTTGAAGAGAAGAAGCTTTGGAATTCTGTCCAGGAATTCATAAGAGACGCACTTATTGCGGAGATAAACAAACAGGATCAGGCAGAACGAGACAGGGGAAAATAGAAAGTTTTTAACATTGTGAAGAGGGGGCAGGATATCTTTCCATATCCTTAAACTCTCTTTTTTCTCATTTTTCACGGCATCCGCAAAACATATGCTATATACAAATTTTACAGGTCTGATGAGAGAACAGAAAACATTGGATACTATGACAGAGCATGAGAAAGCTCTGAGGAAAAATGGATACAGGGCAGGCTGGAATGACCGTGCCGAACATGACAGGGAGCTGATTGAGGATGCTGCAAGGCAGAGCAGTGATTATGAAGAGTTCATAAGCAACATAAGGGAGTTGTTCAAAAAGACGGAAGAGTCGATACTGTTATGAATAAATTTGAGAAAGAATACGTTACGGGTAGAAAGGATCAATTTGATGTGGATTATGCCATTTTTAAGAAGGCCATAGAAGAGACTGAGACCAGGGAAGATCTCATACTGAAAATTGAGGAAAGATTCAATTACGTAATATCACAT
>JAJZAR010000039.1 GCA_021799315.1 Thermoplasmata archaeon
TCCTTCCAGGTGATGTGGTCATGAAGAATATTCAATATATTCCTATCTGGCTGAAGGCTTTCTCTGTTCAAATTCCCAATAAGTATGCCCTCATCTGAAAGTAGCAGCCCTGCAGCCATGAGAAATGCAGATCCAGAGTAATCGCCTTCAACATTAACAGTCATATTCATTTCTTTCAGCGTTCCTGAGATCTCAACAAGATCGTTTTCCATTCTAATACCAATGCCCATGTCTCTCAGGAGAGAAGCTGTGATATCCACATATCCAGAGGATATTCTTTTTCCCATAACTCTGATCGTCTTATTTTGGTGTGGATTCATAGCCATGTAAAGCATTATGGAACTGACAAACTGCGAACTTTCACTTCCATCTATGGGGAGAAAATCCATGGATCTGGCGTGCGTCCCGTCAAACAGAATATGATCTTCTTCTACGGCAAGGGTACATCCTGTCTGTCTGAGCACCTCCAGCAAAGGCTCAAGAGGTCTCTCAAGAATTCTCCCTTCCCACTGGATCCTGCACTTCCACCGTTTAGCTGCAAGAAGCCCAAGAACCAATCGGAAACTTGTTCCTGATTCTCCCACAGATAGAGTCTGAGGCTGTTCCGGTTCCCCATATATGTTATAGAACAATCCATCTTTCACCACATGCATTCCAGTACTCTGGCATATGGAAAGAGCAACGTTTTCATCATCACAGCCACTTATGGGTCCTATTCTCTTATGCCCTGCTAAAAAGGCCGCCAGAAGCAAAGCTCTCTGGCTGATGCTTTTGCACGATGGTGCATCAACCCTACCTCCAATCTTTCCAACTTTGAGAATTTCAATCATTCAACCACTTGTAACTGGCGCCTGTGTTTGTGCTTTTTGCCACAAAACAATTGTAGCCCCGGCGCCTTATTTTCTCCACATCTCCTGCCGCAACCTCTCTCTTATCATATCTGAGAAACAGAGAAGACCCCTTCCCATTAATTCCTGCCCAGTTGAACCTCAGCCCTCTCAGATCTGGCATATCCATTGTTTTCCCACTGGAAGTCGATAGATAAAAACCGTTTATCAGAGCCATATCTTCGTAATTATACGCATTGACTCTCTGCCACATCCTGTTGTATGCAAACTTCAGATGGGACAGATCAACTTTCTTCATTTCGTAGCTTGAGATTTTTTTTGGAGCCATGATCATTATGTAATCTGTTGGCGATATGTTATACCTTCTGGCAAGGGAATTTTTTCTGTTATCTGTTACGCACAATCCTCCTAGAAGTGAAGCATAAAGATCGTCGGCAGCTCCCGTTGTTGATACCCTTATCTCCCTGGATATTTTACTTGAAATGGAAACAATCTCAGCCGTTTCCTTTTCTATTTCATTCATGAGGAAATAACCCTTGACAATGCCTGCAACCAGAGCACTGCTGCTTTTCAATCCCATTCCGGACGGAATCTTCTGCAAAATTTCCACTGTAAGATCTGACTCTTTTCCAACCTCTCTTGAAAGTATCTTCAATATCATATTTATGTTTCTTGTGTTTTTTGGAGAATCTGTCCTTGTGATTCTCATGATCATCTGCCTGTCAAGGGCTAGAGCTGCGCCTTTCCAGGCGGCAAAGGCACTTATGACGGAGATTCCCGAGTTCATATAGATCTCTATCCCTTTTTTATCCAATCAAGCACCTCCTCTTTTATTCTGTTGAACATTTTTTCATCGGGATAGGTTTCAAAAAATATTCTGTAGGATTCCTCAGCCTGAGCAAAAAACATGTCTCGTCCATTTATGCCCTTCCCATGGGCATCCATGGCATTCTTCATGAATTCTGTACTTTCATTCTGGTATGTCAGATCAATTGCAGTTGCGCCTCTATCAAAATACCCTGCTGAGAACGGTGAAGGATCTTCTCTGCTCATTCCTAGAGGGGTGCAATTTACGAGTATGTCATAGGGTTCCGGATTCCCATATGCCTTCACCTTTATGTCTTCATACTGCCATGTGCCACTGTAAATTTTTTCCGCCTTACTCTTATCCCTTGTGTAAATATGCAGTGATTCCATGTTATAGTTGGTCAGGAGAAAGTACACGAGTGTTCTGGAAACTCCTCCGGTGCCTGCTATGGCTATTCGCTTCCCATCTCCGCTGATTGAATTGTTATGGAAAAGATACTCAAGTCCTGAATAGTCTGTGTTGAATGCAGTGAAACCTCCTCCTTCACGCTTCAACACATTTGCAACACCACACTTCCAAACAAGAGGATCTCTGTTGGCGCAGTATCTCAGCACCCTTTCCTTGTAGGGGATCGTCACGTTCAAACCGTCAAAATGGTTTGAAGATAGGCTCATGAATCTATCAAATGATGATTCGCTCACATTGTTGGAAACATACAGATTATTGTTCTGTTCCATGCTGAATATGCGATTAAAAAGTATTTCACTCCATGACCTGTTTATGGGTGTTCCCACAAGTCCAAACAACATATGGCAGACCATGTTAAATCAAGATAAAAACAGTTCCATTGTTCATTCATTGTTTAATCATTCATGGGAAGGCTGTCATTCACCTGATCATGGAGCCGAGTGTTTCAGTTCATGAAGATAACGTTCCAAGCACCTTCCAGTATATGGGCTTCAAGGTGTCCAGTTCTATCTTCCTGATCCGGATGTTTCCGCTCCTTTCTATCACGGGTATATGTATTTCGCCCCTGAGGATCTTTTTATCTCTTGCCATGTAAGTCCAGGCATCCTCCAGTATATTCTGTTTTAATTTTGGAATCTTGAGATTATATTTTTCGACGATATGATCCAGTTTTGCAAGAGGGTCACCAGCTATGGGCCCTTCAATCTCACTGGCAACAAGCATCTCCATGCGCATACCCATAAGCACAGCAGTGCCATGGGATATGGCATTGTGGGTTGCAGCCTCTATGCCGTGCCCCACTGTATGCCCAAAGTTCAGCAAAAATCTGGTTTCTCCCCTTTCCTCCGGATCCATGTTGCATATTTCGCCTTTAGCCATGGCATTCATCATTATGAATTCTGGAAGTTTTTCGCCAGAAATGATCTTTTCCGGTTCTGTTTGTTCAAGAAACTCAATTATATTATTGTTTAGCGCAAACCCATGCTTAATGGCCTCTGGCAAACCATCCATTATGATGCTCGCATTTCCCTGTATGAATTCTGTGTCTGAAAGAATTATGTCGGGGTTTCTGAATGTGCCAACCATATTCTTCGTGCTGCTTATGTTTATACCATTCTTTCCCCCAATGGCACTATCTATCTGAGACAGGAATGTCGTGGGAATGGCCGAAAAGCCGACGCCACGTTTAAATGTTGAGGCTACGAAACCTGTGAGATCTCCTATGGTCCCTCCTCCCAGGTACCACAGGGTGTTATCTCTTCCCATCCCAAGCTCCATCAGTTTCGTGCACAGGTCATTATAGCTTTCCATGGATTTTGCAGACTCTCCATCATTAACGATTATGTGCATTGTCCTTTCGATTTTCTCAACCTTTTCCGGGAACAGTTCATCTATAATATTACTTACAATGACTACATCTCCTGTTTCCCCCTTCCATTGTTCCATGGCTCCAGGCCCACACACATAGGTGGTCAGGTGATTGCCTATCTTCATACTGGCTTTCAGCAGTTTCTGTTCCATTTTCACACCATTTTTTCACAGCAGAATGCGTAAATTCCTAACTGTTTTTCATTTTTTTTCTCATGCCAAAGTTTCTTAAAGCATTTAATCGATTTGCTACTTATGTATAGGGGTTCTCTATCAATAGTTGTCTATGAAAAGTTCTCGGATGAAGCTATGGGTGCCATTCTTCAGAGAATGGAGGATGGAGGAAAGTTAAATCTGTTGATAACTGATGGAATCATGTTATCTCCAGATTTTCTTGAAAGATTGCGACAGGGAAATGTTGAAATTCAGCGCCTGTTAACGTCACATCAGTTTATACGGATTATGGGTGAACAGGACATGGGTTTCTGCGTTGCAGTGCTGAACAGTAAGGTTGTTTCCGATTGGAATTCCAGTTCAGTAAATTTCATGCTTGATGCCATGGTTGTATGGCCCATGTCAAGAGGATTGAATGCAATGGTGCAGTTTATTGGGTTACCCCCTCTAAAAATCAGAACAAATCATGTTATGAAGAGGGCATATTACAGAATGGATACAGGGGGTGATAAGGAATGGGGAGAAACACGCTTACCTCAAGGCAGGTTATGGAAATTTTTGTGCAGAGAATAAGGCCATTCGAAAACTCAATGCCTCAGGCGGATCTGGACATTTTTGAAGATATTCTTCTGAAGGGCAGGATACATGGATCTCAGATGGATCTTTCCAAGGTATCTGCAGAATATGCGTTTATAATATCCGTACTCATGGAAATCTTAAAGCAGATGAGTAATGGATAAAAGTAATATAATAAACATAACGCCCTCTTCTCAGCCTGTGTTATGGGTATATGAAAATGGAATGATGAAGTACAGGAAAGTGCACCCATCCAACTGGATATTTGTTTCAGGTGATTCTTTCGATCTGGATTTCCTCGCATCGCAACTGGATATAGTCGAGAACATTTCCTATGAACATACTCAGGAGAAGGATATTTATGGACCGGTTCAGGGATTGAAGGTGAGCGTGCCCATAAAGTCGGAAAGGAGCCTTATTGATGCCATAGGTTCAATTGGGGCCGGGAGGAAATATAGAGTATACAATGGGCTCATTGATCCCGGGCTGAAAATAATGTCCATGAATAATTTTCAATTTTTTCAGTCATCGGGCAGTCTCGATTACAGGAACACTGTGCCTTCACTGGAGTGCCATATCTTCTACGAACGAAGTGTATTCTCCGGGGCTTCATTTAATGGAAATCATTTCTCCAGTTTGACATCTGCAATGGATTTCTTCATGGATGCATTCACGCATTACCCCATAATCATATACAATAACACCGGTTCTCTTGCCAAATTTCTACGGGATCTTGATAGGACCATGGAAATAAGCATACCGCACAGGGTAAAAAATGGCAATTCATTCATGTCATATGGAAGGGTGAATCACTCTATTCCCACCATTCACATAGTAGGAAAAATCTCCATACCTTCGGAATCCTTTATGTATTCTGAAGGTGGTTTGTCAGGCATAATGGAGATAAGCAATATGACTGGCCTTGCTCCTGAGACCGTAACCAGGGTAACTCCGGGAACAGCAGTTTCTTCAATGGAAAATTATGACGCTCTTCGGTCAGGATTCCTCGTTGTGACTGATAAGGATGATCATGAAATGCCCAAGCCCATAGAGACATTCATGGGGACAGACAGGGGCGGCTATGTTATGCAACCCTACCCCGGGTTATATGAAAACGTGTATGAGTTTGACTTCTCATCCCTGTATCCATCAATTATGCATCATTTTAACATGTCACCTGAAACCATAGGTATGAAAGGGCCAATAAAACTCCCGGGTGATAATCCCTATTATACAACACATCTCGCAGGATTCATGCCCCACTCTCTTGATAAGTTGTTGAAGCGCAGGCTGACATACAAATATAACAAGACTTTCAGAGAAGATTTCCGACAGAGAGATAAACTGCTGAAATGGCTCCTCGTAACATCCTTTGGATACACGGGATTTAAGAATGCAAGATTTGGAAAGATAGAGGTTCACGAAGCCATAACCTCTGTGGGCAGATGGGCTTTACAGAAGGCTGTGAGGATAAGTGAAAAACATGGGTTCAAGGTGATTCATGGCATAGTCGATTCCATTTTTGTAACAGGTAGAGGCGATGTGGAAAGTGTGTTGAAGGAGATCAGGAGGGAAACATCCATAAATATTGTCATGGACGGCCATTACAGATGGCTCGTCATCCTCCCTGCTCGATCTGGGCTTGGAGCTCTCAACAGATATTACGGGCTGAAATACAATGGAGAATACAAGGTGAGAGGCATAGGTATGAGGCGATCGGACACACCACTTCTAATCATACGTATGCAGGAGGAAATTCTTGACCTCTTGCAAACTCTTGATCCGGGAAATAACCAGAATGAGTTATGGAACGGTTATAACAGTATAAGAGAGAAATACCTGAATCACATGGGTAACTATTCCAGTGATATGTTCGGAGTAGGGATCAGACCTTCAAAATACAGGCAGGATTACGGGATGGATAACATACAGAAAGCAACTATGGTGAATATGGAAGAGGAAGGCACTGAGATCATGCCTGGAGAATCGGTAAGGGTTGTGATCAACGATTTTAAGAAACGTGTTCTGAACAGAAAGGACATGGGTCCAGATAGAAAGTTCTACAGAACCTTAATGGAAAGAAATCTGGAGCCCTTTGATTTTCTATTTTCCTGCCTTAAGAAATCAAAGAACCATAATCTCGATTGGTGGTTTGAGCAACTTCAACCAAGAATCTCGTAGATCTTTTCCCGCAATGTACCCACCGGTGTGTCATTCATGGACAAAAGCTTACGCACGCCTGCACCTTTGCCCTGCCCTTGCTTATGGCTGGATATGATATCCAGTGTTTCCATATGGCGAATTGCTCTGTAAAGGAAAGACTGGTCAACGATCCCCATGCCGTAGTTCTCAAAGTTTACTTTTGCCTGTTCCTCAAGGGTTTCAAGAGTTATGCTGCTATTATCTTCTAGAGATTGGCAGAGTGAGAGCAGAATAACCAGCTCCTTTCTGTCAAGCTCCATAAGCTTGCTTTCGGTAATGTATGGGTTTATGAGAGAGACAGCGGAACGGACATATTCCACATTTATAATTCTGTCTCCCTTATATTCAGCCATAAATGCTGACTTCTGAAGGATCTCTATGGCCATTCTTGCGCTTCCCGAACTGGCACTGGTTTGAGCAATATCTATAAGAACCTGATCTGATATGACGCCAGGAAACAGAGATCGTGCAACTCTATCCTGAAGTATGGCATACAATTCTTCCATTGAATACTTGGGAAAACGTATTTCATGGAATAACCCCAATCTCCTGATCTCGGCAGATGCCATATGGAGTGCTGCGTTATCCACGGATGCCAGAATCATACCCATGTGCAAATTATACAACTCCCCTGCCCTGATCATCTGATACAGGCCATCCGGGTCACTCTTCACAAGATTCAGGCACTCATCGACCATCAGAATTATGGGTTTCTCTATGTTTCTTGATACAATCCTGAAAATAGATTCATACCCTCCTCTTTCATAATTTTGTGTAAGATTGCCGTTGAGTATTCTGCTTGCTATGGTTTTAAAATTCATGATCCCAATGGCATTCTGATAAGAAACATGAAAATCTGTGAGAGTTATTTTTAACTGTTTCAAAGTAGCTGTTTTTCCAGTGCCAGACTGGCCATTTATGAAAACAGTACTCGACATGTTGCTCTTAGCTGGCAAAACAACTGTTTCCATCAAATAATCTATCTGTTCATTTCTGTTAAAAAGTTGGGGTGGAACGAATGAAGATTCTAGAGGATCAGGGACTTTTATTATCCGTCCCATTACGCTCTTGCCAGAGCAGAAAGAGAAGTGATATCCTTACCCTGTTCTATTCCATACCTCTTCACTTTCTCTATATCCACACCCATCTTAGCAGCTCTCTTCTCAATAAATTTCATCATCAGGTAACCTCCTCCGGAGATTATTGTACCGGTTCCAAGCCTCGCGATAATGTTTCCACTTGAATCTCTGAATCCATCTCTTCTTGACATCTTCGCGAGGTGCCTGTATGATGCATAATATACTGCCATCATATCTTTGCTGAGCATGTTCGTGTTCAAAGACCTTGACTTTATTCTTCCCAGAGGCACATTAACCAGAGGCGTAGCCGTGAATTCAAATGGTCTCCTATTTGCTGCGTATGAGTTGCTGAGTCTGTTTATCATTTCCACGGTCTGCCAGTTATCGTCTTCTGTTTCTCCATTCTGGCCAACCTGAAATGTAAAGGCTGGTCTCCAGAAGTTACTCGTTTCGGTATATACTCCCTGCCATACAATGTCCTGCCAGCTGCCATCTGGGCCGATCTTCAGAGGCAGTGTTTTGTTTGGCATGTGTTTTCTAGCAAGTTCATCACTGCCTGTTTCAATACCTGTCTGTATTCCTATCCAGTTTCTTGGGCCAGTCTTCATAATCTTTGATATTTTTTCCATCATTTCCGGGAACCCGGCAGGAATAGATATTCTTCCATGTGTAGGATTTGTTGTTTTTATTCCTTTTACAGACATAACTGTGGAGAGCAGATCACTCAGTGCCTCTTCATTGGGGGCAAACATATTGCCATGTTTGTATCCAAAGAATTCATCAGAATGAAGCCAGCCATTGGTAATACCTGCTGCAGCATTGATTTCAAGTTCTCTCTTGACATGTTCGTTTGGTTCATACCTTAACGGTCTAAGTGTAACTTCACAGAAGTCACATCCAACACCGCAACCTCTCATCACTTCCACCATACCCTTCATGGACGGTCCAACTATATCTGGAATCTCTTCAAGTGTTGGGTAAGCAGCCTTAGAAAATCCTCTGGAGAGAAAGAGATCATCTTCCTTTGTAATCTTCCTGAAATGGTCATCGTAGGAGAAATAACCAGTCTGAAACATCTTTTTATCAATATCTCCCGTGGATATCTGCTCAAATAGCATTGGAGCTATATCATCAGCTTCTCCATTGAAAATATAATCAAAATGGTATTTCTCAATTTCATCTCTCAGTATGGTAAATTCCCAGGTTCCAGGGCCTCCAACTATAAGCTTGGCCTTTTTGCCCTTTCTCGCAATATTTACCCTTTCCAACAACCTGTCCCAATCTCTTTTTACCCATGCATCGAGGTTACCCCCGAACAGAGCATAGTAGGACATTGTGGTTGGCCCTATGCCCAGTGGGTCCATTGTCGAGAGCCCAATTATTTCTGTATCATCTTTTATGAAGTTCTCCAGATAATCTTCGTGAGCAATCACGACCTCTTCTCTTTTATATTTTCTAAGAAGGCTTGCCTCAAGTTTTCTAAGTGCGTAAGGTGCAAAAACAAGCTCTCCGTTTGGTTTTGCTGGAGGAGCTGGTCCTTTTAAAAATTTGTATATTCTTTCTGGTATTGCATTGCCTGGAGCACATGGGAGAAAATCCAATAGAGGGAAATTTCTATATTCGTAACTCAATGTACTATCGGAAATTAAAACGAATCGTGTCATACTAACCCCTTAACAGTTAAATCTTTATTGTTCATAAATATTATGGAATTTAGCAATTTGGTATGTATATTGGCAGTCATAACTCCCCCTCTTCCATTATCTCTAATGATCATGTCAATCAATCCAATATTCAAACTTTTCCAATGGCAAATCCAAGGAACGATGCCCCGTCATTCGATCCGATAATCAAAATTGAATCAATATATGTGCTTTGCTTTGGATTTTCCTGATTGAAATAGGTCATATTATTGAAAACATTCTCAGGAATATTGAGAAACAGATGCACTACTGAATCATTCTGATAGGAGTTTATGGTAACATAATTGTAATTATTTGTTGAATTGCACTGTTTTCCATTGTAGACAGCACTTGTATTTTTGAATGTTGTCAGGTTCATTATCTGATCCGTGTTTCCTGCACTTTTGACAGTTATATTTCCAATGCTGAAAAAGTAAACCGTTGTTGCACTGGTTCTTACCGTAACATTGAATTCTATCTCTCCCGGGCTTCCTATAAGGTACAACGGTTTATTGTTTGTGGATGTGGCGTTCATATATCCAGCACTGGTGTTTAGAGATGTGTTGCTTTCGAATATTGTTGTAAATGCGACTCCGCTGAAGATAATTATGATCACAATTGTTATTGAAGCCATAGCTGCTTTTCCTAACATACCCATGTGGATTGCAATTATGTATAAAATTGTTGTTAATAGTTCATAACTTAATCAATAAGTAATTAACTATTTATATAACATTTCTATCATAGGCTGATTAAAAATGGTACAGTATAAATGGGTGGCTCTATCCAATACTACTCTGGGAGTTCTCATGGCTTCCATAAATGGAACCATAGTTCTCATATCACTGCCCGCTATATTCAGGGGCATAAAGCTAGATCCCTTTGCCGGGTCTTCATTTCAGTACCTTCTGTGGATCCTCATGGGATATATGATGATCACAGCAGTTCTTCTTGTAACATTTGGAAGATTATCAGATATTTTCGGAAGAGTGAGATTGTTCAACTTGGGTTTCATGATTTTTACAATAGGGTCTGTACTCCTCTTTCTTACACCTGGAACAGGTGACACTGCAGGATTAGAACTTATTCTGTTCAGAATGGTTCAGGCTGTAGGGGCTTCTTTCCTCTTTGCAAACTCTGCGGCAATTATCACAGATGCATTTCCGGCTAATGAAAGAGGAAAGGCCATGGGGCTTAATCAGATTGCGGCCCTTGCAGGATCCCTCATAGGATTAATTCTTGGAGGTATACTTGCGACAATAAACTGGAGGTATGTCTTCCTTGTGAGCGTTCCAGTTGGAGTTCTTGGAACAGTATGGTCATACCTTAAACTCAAGGAGACCTCTTCCAGACATTCCAACCAGAAGCTTGACATCCCTGGAAACCTTGCATTCGCTGGAGGACTAACACTGTTCCTTCTTGGGGTAACATATGGGTTGATGCCATACAACGGTTCAAGCATGGGTTGGGGAAATCCACTTGTCATACTTTCAATGGTAATAGGAGTCGGTCTCATAGTGGCGTTCGTATTCATTGAGAAGGTTGTTGAACAACATCTGTTCAATTTGTCTTTATTCAAAAACAGAGCATTTACCACTGGCAGCTTTGCCAGTATGCTACAGACAATGGGCATGGGCGGATTGATGTTCATGATAATTATACTGCTACAGGGCATATGGCTTCCGCTTCACGGATACAGTTACAGCAGTGTGCCCTTCTGGGCTGGGATATACACCATACCAATGATGCTAGGGTTTGTTGTGTTTGGGCCTGTCAGTGGTGCCTTATCTGATAAAATGGGCGCAAGGCTCCTTTCCACTGTGGGGCTGATTATCAGTGCAATCGCTTTTCTGCTCCTGGCAACTCTTTCCTATAATTTTGCATACATTCCCTTTGCACTCATGTTATTCATGATGGGTTCGGGGATGGGCATGTTTGCGGCACCGAATATAACGGCTGTCATGAATTCTGTAGCACCACAGATGAGAGGCGTTGCATCTGGAATGAGAGCAACTTTGCAGAACACCGGTCAAACTGCAAGTATGGGTCTTTTCTTCACCATTGTTTTAGTATATCTCACCAGACTTCTGCCCGGCTCCTTTGGACCAGCTCTTTCAACTGCAGGTGCACCTTTATTGATCCCTATATTTGACAAAATACCTCCGACATCTGCACTCTTTTCGGCATTTCTTGGGATAAACCCTGTTGGAACAATTCTATCAGATATAGGTCCCATGTCTGCCCTTATACCGGCTGGAGTCGTCAAGGTTTTGGAGGGTAAATACTGGTTCCCAACTGCACTTGCACCTTCATTCATGACCTCTTTAAGATTTACATTCCTGGCGGGATTCATCATATTCGTTGTAGCAGCCATACTCTCGGTACTCAGAGGCAGGCGTGTCATATATGGTGAACCAACCTCTGATCCTAAGAGTGTAATGAAGGCATCTGTCAATGTTCCAGTGGAGCCAGCACAGAAAACGGAAGAAGTGAACCATTAAGTTTAAAACATTTAGCAGTTTCACACACGCAAAATTGTCAACTCACCCTTCCGTTGTTATGCGGTCATTTTAACACTCTTTATGACCTGGGATTAACAGTGAGATTCAAGATATGGCTTCTGATACTTTTATCGCTGAGAATTCTTTTTCATCCTGTAGGGGAAACTTTTTCCTTCACACTCCTTTGTGGTAGGTATCCTTAGTCTGTAAGAATTCATGTTTTTCATTGTGGAGTATACATGGTAGAGCAGCCCCTTTATGACTAATATGTATGCCTGTTTCATCTTCTTTTCATTTCCGTTCTCATTCTCATGCAAAGGAATTAGAACTTGCTAAAAGAAGATGTAATAGGAATTCAAAAAGTGACAGAAGGACATTTTTCATAGAAAAAACAATATGTATATTTGCACCTTTAAGATTTATATATTATAAGAAGTTATTAAAATAATCTCCACATGTTAAGGTGAATTAATATGAATTCCATAAAACTTTATAATTTAGTCTATACCGCTTTGATGGGTGCAGGAGTTTTGGCCTTTTTTTCCCAACTGCTCATTACTTATGATGTAACCAGTTTTTTTATTAAGGGTTTATTTGTAATTTTAATCATGACCACATTTATTGGTTATATCTATAGTATGGGATATCTTGGTGGAAATAAAAGAAACTTTACTTATTCTAAAAATACAAATGTAAAACTGATAATTCTAGTTTTATTGGGACTTATCTTGGAGTTTGAAACTTGGCTATATCTTAGCGGTAACAAATCTATCATAATCTATGTATATATACAAATGTTCGCAATCTTACTAATAGCCATCACATATGGAATTCTGGATAAACAGAGAAAAAGAGTGCATCCTCAGAATATAGATTGAATTGATTGAAGATCATCAACATACAATGGATATATTTGTGAACCGTAAATGCTCCAAAGACATCCAGATTCAATGTAGGATTTGACGCTTCAACTCAGATCCTGTGGGAGCTCTATAAATTTTAATCAAGGCAAATTTTCCAACGTTTCGAGGATTAATAATCAGATCAAAATTAATCACTCGATCCTGAACGCATGTTGAAATAGAATCATCTGATAATATAGGTGTAAAGAGTTCGAATTGGATTATATTCATTTGCCATCTTCATTGGTATACAATTCAACACTATTGGTCACTGGGAGCATATATTCATCTGTGAAAACACACATTTTGTATCCACAACCGAAACCTGTCATGTTATTTACGGACGCAGGATTCCCGTGAACTATCGTACATACAGCATGATAACCATTCAAATTGGAGGAGGATTTCATTTTCAGACATAATCTACATTATTTATATAAGATTAAAACATTTATTCAGAGAATATATGTTTCATAAGGGAGGAATAAAACCATGAGGCAAATAACAAGAAACATCATAATCCTGGTGGTAGCAGCAATCATCATATTCGCAGTTTT
>JAJZAR010000040.1 GCA_021799315.1 Thermoplasmata archaeon
GGGTAACGCAGTCTGAATACCATCCATTGCTGTATGCTCTTACACTGTCTCTTGTTTTCCCACCAAGGAGATTATAAATGGGTTCCCCGCAGCCCTTTCCAATTATATCCCAGCAAGCCATTTCCACTGCGCTGAGGGCGGAAGTTGCCTCCATGGATCGTGATAGATAGAATGAGTGTTTGTAGAACTCCATGGTGTTTTTATAAACCTGGTTCACATCTTTATTGAGAAATACTCTTTTCACCTCCTCGGCGCTTTCCTTAACAGGAAGAGTCATGAATGTTGTAGGTGCTTCGCCATAACCTACAAGACCATCGTCAGTGGTTACCTTTACCATAATCATTGTTGAGCTCCACGGTGAAGATTTCTCTGATTTTTTCTCGCTTATGTTGTAGATTTCTATATCTTTGATTTTGCCTGACATACATGTTATATACTTCTTTCATCTTTAAATCTTTGCGTGCAAATGGTTGCTAAATTCTGAACAAAACGCATTGATTTATAAACAATGTAAAAGCTCCAAGTTTCATGGGCGGTAAAAAATGTTCACTCGAAATAAAAAAATGTTATATATTGATAATAACCATTCACTTTCCTGTTGTCTGGTACATTAATTATTTCAGAAAAAGCTGATGCAGGAAGGAGAATTGCCTACTTTCTGTCTGATGGAAAATCAAAGCAAAAGAGATCAAAGAATCTCAATTACATAGAATTTGAAGACAGTAAGGATGGTTTTTACCTTGTCCCTCTTAGTGGACACATAGTAGAGATCGACTTTCCACCGAAACTGAAGGATTGGAAGCTAGAAACCCTCAACACTCTCGTGGAGTCTGAAGTCATTCACAATGTTAAAAATAAAACTGCATATGAAAGCCTAAGATCCTTATCTGAAAATGTAGGAAAAATCATAATAGCAACTGACTATGATAGAGAAGGAGAACTCATAGGTACAGAAGCCCTGGATATTATTAAAAAAAGTGGAAAATTTCGGGGAGACATAAAAAGAGCAAAGTTCAGTGCCCTCACAGGAAAAGAGATCAGAGATGCCTTCTCAAATGTGATAGATGTGGATTATAATCTCTCAAGTTCGGCTGAAGCAAGGGAGGAAATAGATCTGTACTGGGGAGCTGCCTTGACCAGATTCTTTTCCCTCGCCACAAACAGGCTCGGAAAGAATTTTCTTTCCATAGGCAGGGTTCAGACACCAACCCTTGGGTTGATCGTAAAGAGGGAACGGGAAATTCAGAGTTTTGTTCCAGAGAAATTCTGGGAAGTTAAAATTGATTACGTCAAAGATGACATATTTACAGGTTTATTGAAGGAAGACCGATTGAACGATCAATCTAAAGCCCAGAAAATTCTTGACATGATTCTGGGAAAGGATGGAAAAGTCCTCTCATTCAGGAAGGAAATGGAAAGGATATACAAACCGTCACCCTTCAACACAACTGAATTTATGAGGGAAGCCTCAAAAATTGGAGTAATGCCATCCAGAGCCATGAAAATAGCTGAATCCCTATACGTAAGAGGATTGATCAGTTATCCAAGAACAGATAACACCGTTTACCAGAGAAGTATAAATTTAAAATCAATAGTTGAAAAGTTGAAAAAGAGTTTTCTTGAAAAGGAGGCTTCCATGGTTCTGTCTCAGGAGAGAATCCTGCCTTCAAGAGGAAAAATGGAAACGACAGATCATCCCCCAATTTACCCGACAGAGGTGCCAAAACAGGGGATGCTTAAAAAAGACGAGGAAAAGGTATACGAACTCATTGCAAGACGTTTCCTCTCAACACTCTACAAAGAAGGAACAAGAGAAGCCAGGCATGCTGATATCGAGACAGGTGGATACACTTTCGAAACTTCCGGGTCAAAGGTTGTGGACCCTGGCTGGCTTGAGATATATCCATACAGAAAGATTCGCGACGTGTTTCATCCCGATCTTGAAGTGGGAGAAATCGTAAAGGCAGAAAACTGGAGGGTTGAAGAAGGTGAGACAAAGCCTCCTAACAGATATGACATGGCATCGCTCATAAAGCAGATGGAAAATTTGAATCTAGGAACAAAAAGCACCAGACATGATATTATTGAAAAGTTGCAGAACAGGGGGTTCATAGAGGGAAATCCAGTGCGTCCAACGCCTCTTGGCTTCTCACTTATTGATGGAATAATGTTGGTCGATTCAAAGATTTCAGAACCCGATATGACAGCAGAACTTGAAAACATGATGACAAAAATAGCTTCAGGTGAGGTCACGGAGAAATCCGTGGTTGAATCATCAAAGCAAATGCTTTTAAGGGTTCTTGACGAGTTGGAAAAAAACAAGGATCTAATTGCCAAATCAGTTAGAGGTGCTCTTGAAACAGGAGCAGAAGTTGGCAAGTGCAGAATACATGGCACTCCAATTCAGGCAATTAAAATTAAGGACACAATAAGATTCAAGTGCGACACAGATGGCTGCGTGGATTATTATCAGAAGATCAGGGGGCTTATAAAACCCACAGAAGAAAATTGCGAAGTATGCGGTAACATAATCGTTCAGGTGATCAGGAGAGGACAGACACCCGAAAAAATATGCATAAATCCGTTGTGCGAATACAACACGAGTAAGAAAGATGTTGGCATCTGCCCCAAGGATGGTGGCCATATGCTCATAAGGCAGTCCAGGTACGGCAAGAGATTCCTTGGCTGTTCCAATTTTCCAAAGTGTACACAGACCTATGCCCTTCCCCAGAAGGGTGAGATAAAGGTGGTTGGAAAGGCATGTGAATCATGTAAAGCACCCTTGATACTTGTGGGCTTCGGTGAGAATAACAGAGAATTGTGCCCCAATCTGTCCTGCGAGACAAATGCGAACAGGAAAGCATCAAAAACCACAGAGAAGAAGGTTGTCAGGAAAAGTGCCAGTAAAAGCAAAACATCAAAAACTTCCGCTTCAAAGACCAAAAGCAGAAAAAAGGTGAAGTCGGTTGGATAGGAGGATTATATCTGAGACAGGGAGTGCCATTCTCTTTATTATTGCTTCCCTGATAGGTTTGGTACTTGCAATGGAGCTTGAATCCATATCTCCTACAAACCCTTCACAGAATACCACGGCAGGAATAGGATATGTGCTCTATTTTATTGTGGCTGTACTGGTTGTATCTGCCGCAATTATATTCATTTCAAGGAAGAAAAAGACTGGTTTTCTCAGGATATTTTTTGTGCTGGCCATGACCCTTGTGATATTTGTAGTGGCATCCTTACTGTATGCGCTACTCCCAATCTCAGAAATAACATACTATATACTGACCTTTGGAACTTCCATGCTGTTCCTGTACCTGCTCCTATTCAGACAGAGCTGGATTATTCTCAATATAGCCGGCGTCCTGACTTCAGCAGGGCTTGCATCCATATGGGGTGTCGATCTGGGCGTTTATTCTGCTGTTATTCTTCTCATAGTTTTTGCTATATATGACTACATTGCGGTGTACAAGACAAAGCATATGATCGATATTGCCAGAGCATCAACATCTTCCAATATGCCCATGTTTTTCGTCATTCCAGAAAGCAGAGGGTTCAGCATGAAAGATGTGGATATTGATAAACCTTCAGAGGGTGAGGAAGGTGAAAGAAGAGGTGCAATTATGCTGGGGTTTGGAGATATTGCCATACCAAATGTTATGGTTATATCTTCCTATCTCTACGGAGGAACAACACTGTTTTTCCTGTTGCCCCTACTCGGAGGCATAATCGCAATGTTTGCCCTTTTCAGCTTTATAAAAAGGCCCGCACCCGGTCTCCCCTTTCTCAACACCGGTGTTCTCATAGGCTTTGGTATTGCTCTTCTTCTCAGGTTGTAGAAAATAGAAATCCCCTTGTCAGGATTTATTTTCTGCGGAACCCTTTCGATCGTCACCATACCATAACAGATAAGCATAGGCAAAATTGACAAAGGGCGGAATCAGATCTGCGAAGGGGATAATATAGAGAATTGAAAAAATGCCAACAACAGGTGCACCTGCATTTTTTCCAAATCTGATCATACCAGCAATCAACCAAACATTGGCAATGACCATAAGTAATATACCAATCAGTTCAACAATTGTGCCGATAGGCGGTCCAAGCCTGAAATTACCTCCTGAAATTACCACGAGGTAAGTTCCAAAAATAAGAACTAGAATACCAATTAAGAATAATGCTGCAAACGGACGGTTATTTTTCTGATCCTTTTGAGGAATAGCTTTGAAAACTCTTGACAGATAAACCAGTCCGAAGAAGTAAAGAAACAGGCCAAGAAAAGGGAATAACCCTTGAGTCTCGGCAAGCACGTTCAATTCGTTGAATGGTCCATATCCAATTCCAATGCTCACTACGCATTCTACTATCGTAATTGCTGTTATGGTATTTTTATAAAAAAGAGCACAAGGAAAACGCCCAGGAACATTAGAACTGACGCTTTCATAAGATATATTGAAACCCCCATTCGCTTGTCGGGCGTTGTGGGGAAATCACATGAAAATGATGAGCTTAACGCTTTCAGGTCAATGGACATAAAAATACAATGTGTCAACTCATATTAATATTACTGACTATAAAAGTCATAAATTATTATATTACTTTGACGCCTCAAGCATATTCTTCATGAGTTCCAGGGCCTTCTCCATCTGAGGATCCACTCCCCTTTTCCAGTCGTCAGGGCTTATTTCAACGACGTGGGTTGGATCTGTACCGTAATTTTCCACCCCAAATCCCACGTCTTTGAAATTCAATCCAAATCTTGGTTGTGTGACCATGGTCCCATCAGCAAGTTTCCTTTCAGGGCTAATTCCAATTACACCTCCCCAGGTTCGAGTTCCAACAAGAGGTCCGAGGCTCAGCAATTTAAACGAATGGCTGAATATGTCTCCATCAGAGCCTGCATTTTCGTTCGTAAGGGCCACCATAGGACCTCCTATGGAATAGGATGGATAGGGTGAGTCCTGCCCAAGGCCGGGGTGGGTAAAAGCTATACGTTCCCTAAGCAACTTCTCGAGAACCAGCTGAGAAACATTTCCTCCGCCATTAAACCTCACATCTACAATGAGCCCCTCTCTGTTGAATTCTCTGGTATACAATTTATAAAATTCAGCAAGTCCATCAAGCATCATATTGGGAATGTGGACATAACCTATCTTGCCTTTCGTCCTTTCATGTACAAGTTTTCTGTTTGCCTCGACCCAGTCTCGGTATCTCAGGTATCGGTCATCAGACAGCATTTCAACATATGCTGAATGCTTTTCTCCATTTTCTCCTACGGCATCAATTCTGATTTTTGAAGAGCTTAACCCAAGGAACAAATGGTCTGCGTTTCCACTGTAATCATCAAGAGCTTTTCCATTAACAGATACAATTCTGTCACCTTCCCTGAATCCAGCCTTAATAAGAGGACTTTTTTCCATGTCATTTGATGGATCGCCCATGTATATTTTCTTTATCGCTAGGCCATTTTTATCTCTGGTAAGATCTGCTCCGAGACGTCCAATGGGTTCTGCACCAAATCTGAGAAAATCTCCACCTGTTTCATAGGAATGGGATGTGCTGAATTCTCCTTGCATCTCTCTTATGATCTCTGAAAGTTCGAATCTCGTTGTGATGCGGTCAACCATGGGTCTGTACTTATCATATACTCTTTTATCATTTTTCTTTGAGAAATCCTTATTCCAGAAGAAACTGAAAGCAAGAAGCCATGCCTCGTCAAACATCTGTTTCCATTCATCAGGCAAATTTATCTTCAGGCTCAATTTATCGATTTTTACTTCTTCCTCCTTTTCAAAGCCTGTAATCATGCCCTTGGCAATTTTTGGCTGAATTCTATTTATCTTCCCCTTTTCTCCTCTTACCACGACGGTTTCCCCTGTGGGTGAAATATAATATTCTGAAACTGCCTTGGCCACTGTATCACTCTTTTTTGAAGAGAAATTAAAGTGCAGGAGAGTGCCCTTTCTTGGCTCACCAGAAGACATCACGCCCATGAGCCCCTTTGGCCTGAAGGAAAGATACATAAATCCACCAGGTACTGCGGCAAGGTGGCTATAGTTTCCAGCGGCCACTGGCAAAGTGTCCGGATATCTTGACACATCTCTCTTATTGTTCAGCCTCATGGGTTCTGGTATTTTGTCTGTGGGAGATTCTCCTCTGTCAGAGAGATTTAGATAGTATATTTTGGTCATCAAGGGAAAGGAGTAATTGAAGGTGGCCCTGTCATCAACAGGATCAAAGGTTCTATCAGACAGATATAGAAGGAAAGAATCAGAGAAGTCAAAGGATGGAGAATAATCATTGCCCGTTCTTTCTGTCATTTCCATTCCTTTCTTATCCAGAAGATCCATCATTTTGATGACTGAACCCTCTCTCTGCCCAAATCCCCCACTCATGTATGGGAATGTGTAAGCCAGCTTTTTCCCATCGTGGCTCCATGTCACATCCTTTATCTTTCCAGCCTCGCTGTTATCAATCTTAGAGAAATCCATGGTTTGTGAATCGGCGATGTATAGACAGAAATTGGTATCAGTAAATGCAATGTTTTTCCCATCAGGGGATGGGAATATGTTATCAATGAGACCAACACTCTTCTTCATTTCTCTGAGGATCTTAAGGTCTGGAAGTTCTGCAACGCACAGCCTTTCTCCTTCTTTGTCCTGTCTCACAAATGCCATGGTATTCTTATCCAGAAATCTGACAAGCCTCGTTCTTCCCTTGGATTCTAAGGGAAGCTGAAGAGAGAGGTCCTTTGAAGTCAGAAAACTTTTCCCTCTGGAAACAACTGCATACATTTCACCTGAGGCGTCGGGTACAAATTCTTCATTAAAATCACTCACAGAAGGAAACTTTTCTTCTGGAATTTTGACTCCAGAAGACATATGAACTTCTATCTCTTTCGCTTTTTTATCCACTGGGGAGAAAATGTATAGTTTTCCTCCCATTGTATACATAAGCATTTCTCCATTGGATGAAAGATGTCTGGGGTAATATTCTGTAAAATCGGAGTATCTTTTCATGTTTTTTCCACTGGGATCAATGGAATATATCTGCCCCCAACCTTCATGATCGGACACAAAGAATATCTGTCCTTCGAAAACACAGGGTGAGGAAACATGTCCATGAAGATCCACAATTTTCTTAAAATTCTGTTCCTTTTTGCCACTCCATAACACTCCCTTTGTTCCTCCCTTATATCCTTTCCAATGCGGCATGTCGTAGGTATATCTTCCAAGGATCGTATAATCATCAACATAAAGCACATGGGCAGCAGGTCCTAAATTCAAAGGATCAAGGGAAAGGTCCTTTTCATTAAGAGCATAAAGATGTGTTAGGGCACCGTATGGTGAATACGCATCTGTCGAAATAATTGGGGTATTTCCTTTCCATCCAGCGATATCTGTAAACATTCTTCTAGGAACACTTTTTCCATTCAGATAAGTGATCCTCTTTATGGATGCATCATCCAGATTGTACATATACAGATCTGCCACGGTTGCATCTTTGCCTCTCATTGATCTGAATACAATTTTCTTTTCATCAGGTGAAAATCTGGCATTGTTAATTATGCCCATATGGGATACGACCACTCTGGCAATGTTACTTTTTAAATCGGCTATCCAGATGCTATCATTGGAAACAAAAAGATATTCATGCTTTCCCAGATCTGATGAATGTTTATAATAATCCATTTCCCCCTATCTGCAGTATTTTATATAAAATTTCAGTCGCTCTGGGAGGGGTTATATATTTGTTTTTATGCGCAAGGAAAAATCGATCAGTCTGTAAGATGAGAAGTTCATTATTTTAGATTGCACAATCAAATCTATGTCATCAAAGTGCCCCTACCTCATCGACAATAGATCATATGTCATGAACTATAAAATTCTATTATCAGACCCAATTCGATGGATAGTTTTTCATAATGAATGCGTATTCCCTATTCCTACGGTGGAGAAATGACCTTTGGCGATAGGTTTTTGATAGTGGGCCACAGAGGCCTGAGGGAAAGGTATATTGAAAATTCTATGGAGGGATTTATTGCTGCTAAAAGTGCCGGGTTGGAAGCTGTTGAACTGGATATACAACTCACAAAGGATAAGAAAGTTGTGGTTTTTCATGACGCAGACCTTACCAGGCTCTGTGGCATATCTGGCAAGGTATGGGACTATACCTATCAAGATCTGGAGAAGTTAAAACTGCAAGGAGGAAAGGAAAGAATTCCAAATCTGTCTGAAGTTCTGGATAACCTTGGAAGCTTGAAAGTATTCATAGAATTGAAAACCATTGATCATCAGAGTGGCCTGGTTAATGAGGGACTGGAGGCAGTCCTCGCGACCGAAATATTGAACAGAGATATTTCGAACTATAGATTTCTATCCTTCAACCCCCACACACTAAAAAATTTAAAGAAGAAAAATGGGGAGATCATTACAGGGCTTAACGTGAGCAAGGAGGCAATAAACTATCTGGGGGAATTAAATCTAAAAATGCTGAAGGACTACGACATAGACTTTGTTCAGCCTGATTATGAAATGTTTCTTTCCGGTCGCATATCAAAATTGGAGAAAGCTGGAATGCCTATCATTCCATGGACAGTGAATGATGAAAAGAACGCAATGTTATGCAAAGAAAGGGGTGCAGCTGGAATAATAACTGACATTCCCTTAAAATTAATGGAAAAGATCCGATAATTCCTCAATTCTTAAAATAAAAAGGTTTAGAAAGTTAATGCAGGAATACTCTCATTCCTGTAAAGTAAAGAGTTATGTTGGCTTTTTTGCTCGCTTCTATTACTTCGGTATCTCTAATAGATCCTCCCGGTTCAACTATGCCCTTTATTCCGTTTTTGGCGGCGACTTCAACGTTATCCGGAAAAGGAAAATAAGCATCTGATGCCATAAGTGAGCCCGCTGCCTTCGTACCGGCTCTTTCGCAGGCTATTTTCACAGCCTCCACTCTTGAGGTCTGTCCTGAACCGATGCCTACCGTTACTCCATCCTTTGTGAGAACGATTGAATTGCTTCTGCAATGTGCAACAACTTTCCATGCAAACTCTATCTCCTTCCGTTCGAATTCCACATCTCCCCTGTTTATGACTTTCAATTCTCCGATGTTTGTATCCATTCTGTCTTGTTCAAGAATGCCGTTGAATATGGTCCTGAAGTTCTTCTTAGGGCCGGTTCCCTTATATTTTATCAACCTCAGGTTTTTCTTTTTAGAGAGAATTTCTACAGCATCATCTGTAAAGTCTCTGGCAATAAGAATTTCAACAAACAGTTTACCTATGGGCTTAACTGCCTCAGCATCTGCTACGCCATTGAGGCATATCACGGAACCAAATGCGGATTCTCTGTCTGCTTCTATGGCCTTTTCCAGAGCCTCCCCAAGGGTCTTACCTATGGCCGCCCCGCAGGGAGTGTTATGCTTCATTACAACTGCAAAGGGCTCTGTAAAATCCAGGGCAGTATCAATGGCTGACGAAGCATCCACATAGTTGTTATAGGACATCTCCTTTCCGTGGAAAACTTCCATCTCTCCCATCTCAGGATTCTCATACAGAACACCCTTTTGTGCGGGGTTTTCTCCGTACCTTAGAACCTTTCCCTTTCCAAGGACAATGTTATGATTTTCCTCATTTCCAGATAGGGAACTCATTATCATTTCATCATAATGAGATGTGTATCTGAAAGCATCAATAGCCAGTCGTCTTCTTGTCTCCAATGATACTGTTCCCTGTTCACTCAGATCCTTTGAGATCGCATCATAGTCTCTGTTATTTTTGGCCACAGAAACACGTTTCCAGTTCTTCGCCGCGGCCCTGATCAATGCCACGCCTCCTATATCAATATGTTCTGCCTTCTCATCATCCGTTGCATCCTTGTAGGTTTCGAAATCATAAAGATTGCACAAAATAAGATCAAATGCCGGGTAGCCATGATGTTTCAGTTCCTCCATCTGTTCCTTTTCTGGTTTTGCAAGGATGCCTGCGAATATTGCAGGGTGTAATGTCTTCACCCTCCCTCCCAGCATTTCTGCGAAACCTGTAAGTTCTGAAATGGATTTGCATGAAATTCCTTTTGTCTCCAGAAACGTTCTTGTTCCATCGGAGGCATAAATTTCATCAATATGTTTTTCTATACTTTTTAGAAATCTATCGCAACCTTCTTTATCTGTAAGAGAAGCTAGTACATTCATCAGTAACTAAACACTTCATTTTAAATATGCTTTTAGTAATCAGAGGCTGTCAATTCTTAGTTGATTTTTTTGCCATACTCAAGCTTATGTATTGCAAAGTTATTTCACACTGAAATAGAGCCAACAGGAAAAGCAACAATAAACACCAGTAAAGAATGCTCGGTATGTGGGTCTCTGACCCGAATAGGGCATTGAGAGAATGTCGAAGTGTGATTCATGTGGTATTGAGATAGATCGAGACGTAAATGCCTGCATAAACATTGCAGGCAGGGGTCGGACATGGCTGAAACGATCCCATAAAGGTCTGCCAAATGAAGCTGTGAAACAGTCAAAAGATGTGGAGCAGATGGCAGGAAGTCAAATATCAACGAAAATTTGACAAAGTCAGTAATCGGAACACCATATATGGTCAGATGCTCATTGGATCATATTGAACATGGGCTCATCACTCATGACGAGCCGTTTCACAGGATTTAACGGTCTTCCACCTATGGTTACGATACACCTTTTAGATCGATAAATTGTTACCTCAGTATCAAGTTCTCATTCTACGGTTCAAATATGGTCCTTTTTGGTGTTTTTCAATTGCCTAGGAGTTAGTTGAACTCATTGTAAGCTATTCTGTTTACTTATTGTCTCTCCATGAAGGGGAACAATGTTATTATAATATAATTGTCCTCGCGCCCTATGAGAATTTTGCCATTCAAATTATTTCACTTTAGAAAGTTAATCTGTTACTGAAAGAGGAAAAATTAAATATAGTGATAAAAATTCTACATCTATAGAATAGCGAGTTAGAAATTGGGAGGGAATTATTAAATTGCAGATTAAGAAAGAAATATCCGACGTTGTAAGGTCTAAGTTCAAAACGCCTATTATATTAGCAATAGCCTTGGTTTGCATATTGATATTTCCAACAGTTATTCTTGAGAATGCAGACATTCCAACCAGCAATGAGAATTTATTTTATCTGGGTGAGCTGTCTGACGCCGGGACATTTAATGCCATTAATAACACCACATCTCAATTTTCATGGAACTTCGTACTTTTAAACCACAGAAGTGAGCCTCTGGTAAACACTACTATCTTTGGTTCTTCTAACATAATAGTTAAAGAGCAATCGACTCTACAAATATGCAACGAAGTTATACCTGTTACTTCAAAAACAAACAGTTTCGGCATGGCAAACTTCACGATTGCTTATCTGATCTCAGTGACTGCATTGTATACCGGTCTGAGCAATTTTACAATTCTAAATTTCAACCTCATAAACTATTCTGTCTCAAAGGCTGCATGGGAAGGGAAAGCATCCCCAAAGTATGATCTGTTCAGCTTTTCATCATCCTCTTTGCAGAACAGATATGGGAATGTAACAAAGGTGTATTTCTCTACAATTTCTTCCAACCTGCTTGGGTATTATGGGCTCACTCCTGTAATAATGGCATGTGGCAATCCAAATACCGCACAGCCCGTCAACATTTCATACAAACTGTATAACCCTCAAAATGCAGGTAAGAATTATACGACCGTGAATCTTACAAAATTGAAGAACTATCAGATTTATACGATCCAAAATTACACCATCCTGAAAGAATTTAATGAGGCTAATAATGTGACTTTTTACGGCACAGGCAACGTGAGAATTGGCAGTCTTTTTCTTAATTCCCAATCTTTCTTTTTTACTCGTGGAACATCCATTATTACTATTTTTCCTGCAGCAGAAATAGCTCTCCTCGTTGCATTGTTGATGGTTCTGATTATTTACACTCCAATGTTCAATAACAACGTTTACAAGCGTTATCTTTCTCTTCCAGAACAGAGGAGGAGAACAATTCTCGTTCAAATCTCTTCTTCATTGATTACCTCCTCCATTTTCACAGGGATTGCTCTTGGCGCCTCATACATCCTTGCATATGTTTTTCTTGGATTTTTATTAGCTCCCATTGCAATACTCTTCACATTTGTGATAATAGAATCTGCATTTTTCGTTTTTGAATCCATATATACAGTCCTATCTGCATACTTCCCGGGAAGGGGTGGAGTCAGAACATTCATGACTGTATTTCTTGTTTTTGGATATCCATTGATTTCGGAGATAGCTTCATCCTTAGTGGCTATTTCATCACTGGGATTTTTTTCAAATGTAGTGAACTATACCTATCTCTTTAAGCCTGTGCTAGAGAAAATGCGGACCTATAACATACTAACAAGCATATTACCTGTACTAAACATAGAGCAATTCAATAACTATCTTCTGAGGGAACCCTTTTCAGGCGTGGTAATGTATAATCATTTGAACATATTTGATCTCTCACCGATCATATTCCTATCCAGTATTATTGGCTTTTCAGCGTTGTTTATCTATCTGGGTATAAGAAAGTTTGAGAAGATATAGGACATAAAAGTGAATAAGACCGATTTATGATTATAATTTTCTAACATAATCTCTATGATTTATATAAGATTAAAACATTTATTCAGAGAATATATGTTTCATAAGGGAGGAATAAAACCATGAGGCAAATAACAAGAAACATCATAATCCTGGTGGTAGCAGCAATCATCATATTCGCAGTTTT
>JAJZAR010000041.1 GCA_021799315.1 Thermoplasmata archaeon
AAGTTTTGTCGAATATAGAAAGTTGTTTTTAGAACTATTTACGCAGTCTTCAATTATTCTTCTAGCATTAATCTCGAGAGAGGATCTTAAATCCATAATATTTTCATTTTTTATCATTATCTATTTCACCTTTATCCATTATTTTTTTCAAAATTTTTGTTTCTTCTTCTAGGTGCCCTTTCTCACCTTCTTGTTTGGCGCTTGTAGCCATTTGGGCTAGCGAAGCTGCATATTTTGCTGCCTTTGTTCTTGCTTCGGAATCCAGATATCTCCCCATAATTTCCTCAGTAGAAGGATCTTTCAAGGTGCCTGATTTAATATAATTTGGAAATCTTACAAGAAAATCCTCCAGATAATATTGTAGCGGATCATTTGCTTTATATTCTACCTGATCTAGAAATCCTATGACCATATTCTCGATATGAATCGATTTCAATCCCAATTTTTCCTTCTCATTTATATGTTTTATTAAACGTATCATAGCTTTTGCTTTTCCATCATACTTTCTGTCAACAATCTTTAAAATTCTAATTGAACGCCTTGGGTCTGATATTGTCCATGTTTTGTTATCGTTATCCGGTATGTAATACCCTTCCATTCCGGGTTTTTTAAGTGCAGGAACGATATCATAATAGGTATCGGATTGTTTTATTACCAGTGAACACCCATCAATCTTAATTTCTATGTCAGGGTATTTCCTTCTAAGGGCCTTATAAATGACATACAATGCTTTTTTTGAACCGTTTTTCTGCTCAAGGAGATTTTTATATAAGTTAAAATCCAATTCAAAAAGTGAATCAATATCAGGTTTTCTTGATGATGTTACATTTGTATCCTTTACAGTAGAACCAAAAAGATGAATTCCGACCAAATGTGCAGATTTATCGATCCCATCGTATATGGTCCTTAAACTAGAATTAAGCTTTTTCATGTCCGCTTTTTTAGGAATTATTTGTTTTAGTCTATCTTCGAGTAATTTCATAGTCGATGTGGAATTACCTTCTTTTATCCCATTTTCAGAATTCACTAGCGTGACCTGCATACTACTATTTGACCGCGCTGCGTATTGCTTGCCTCCAAATTTACCGCCCATATTGATTACCTCCAATGTTCGAACAAAATAGTTTGATATTCACCACTCGGAATGTTCTTTTTTGATGTGCGATTGTACGATGCAAAACTCTGAATTTTGCCTTGAAAATTTCTCAGTATGTTTTGTGATCCTACCCCAATTAATAGCAAGGAATCATTTCCGATTATTCTCAGGATGTCTCTAACATCTTCTATAAGTTGATTGGATCGCCTTCCATAGATAAAGTATTGGGCACAATAATAAGCAAAATAATGAAATCCATGTAATTTGAATAAAGAATAACTCAAAGTAAACTCTTCATGGTTTGTGCCCTTAATCAAGGGTATAATTTGGGCATGATTTTCTGGAATTCGTTTCAACGTTTTAACGATGTTTAAAGCACTATTTCCACTTTCTAATATATAGAAGCGTCTGGTGTTGGCATTTTGAGTTAAGTAGGTTGGAACATCACTAGGAATATAATAGCATGGCTGAAATTCACTTACAAATTTCACTTCCTGTTCCCATGTCAATTGGCAAAGCTGACGATCAGCCATAGTCGTGGTAACGATAGAAAATGAATTTTCCAAATTCTCGTGCCATACTGGAAATTTTTGTTGAATTCTAAACGCTTCATTAAGGTTAAACATTAATATCGTACTCTCTGAGTTTCCATATTGTCCATGTAGAAATGGACTAGCTCTTAATCTCAAAATCCTACCACTAGGATAGGCATGAAGATTTGATGCTGCACAAAATTGATTTTTGATCATGTTTACGTATCAACAACATCTTATTAACAATTATTATTAACAAAAGAAACAATCATAAATATCCCAACAAAGATACTGTAGTTAATAACAAACAAACATTATTATGCTAAATCACTTACGTATGTTATGTCTTTGGAAATCACCAAACAGATACCTATAAGAGTTCACATAATACCAGTCGGATTTGAGAAGGACAGAGTTGTTATACCGGCAATTAAAATGAATGCCGAAAAAGTCATCCTTATGGTAATGGAAGAGGACACAGAAAGAGGTAAAATGTTTGTAGAGAATTCAAGAACGAAATTGAAGAGTGAAGGAATAGACGTGGAGGATTATGTGATAAATTTTTTTAACTTAAATAAAAATATGGAAGCTTTCAACCACCTAATTAAAGAACATAAAAATGACGATATTTATATAAATATTTCTACTGGTTCTAAAATACAAGCCTTAGCCGCGTTGTTTTCTGCGATGGCTGCAAAAAATGAAGGTATTAGAATTACTACGTATTATGTGGAGCCTGAAATTTATGGCCAAGTTAATGAACCGATGTCCACAGGCATAAAAGACATTATCTCCATACCAATATTCCCATTACCCCAGCCATCAAATGAAATCAAGGAAGCGACAAAACTTTTGCTGAAGCACTCATTTTCAAAAGAAGAACTTGGGAAAGCTCTGGCGGAAAAAGGAGTACTGGGAGATAAATTAAAAAATGCTGCCAATGACTTGTTAAATGAAAAAATTAGAATATCAATACATAGCACAGTTCAATCTAAGATTATCGTTCCCATGTTAAAAGAAAAGTACATAGTTACAGAGAAAAAAGGAAGGAATATCATTATTACCCTGACCGAATTTGGACGTGAAGCTTCAAATTTGTTTACAGAATAGTTTCGAATAGATTTTTACTAAAAGATTTACTTTCAATGGGATTGCGAATAGAGAGCCATAATCATTGTCTACAACACTTGCCCAGTAATATAGAGACTCTCATCAATCCAATAATATCGATGATCAGGTCTAAAGTTAAAGAAACAAGTCAACGTATACATCCCATGCATCTGCCAAGCGAATGGGTGTAGAGACCTTATTCTTTTATTTCCTCCCTTTCCATGAAAAATCTGGTCATTTCCTTTCACAAATCCAGTCGCAAGGAAGTTCCGACCTTTTAAGGCGGAGAGGAATTGCGACACTCTTATATCCAGTTCTACTATTGACCATGGTGAAACCTCCCGACTTGCATGGGTTAAGTCTAGGTTTGCCTGAGGGATTCGGTGGTGACACCGAGGGCTGTATAGCATATGCCTCTGCCCGACTGGTGAGGGGTTGTGCCCTGAAGTCAACTGACCTATTGTGCTCCGTTCCCGCAAGGGGTTGCCATGCCAACAAATCTGGAAGTTCAAGCTCCGAAGCTTTAGCTCGGAGTGGTTGACAAACAAAACCAGACTGTTTTCAAGGAAAATTTGCATGGGTTATGAGACAATCTTATGATTTAAGAGACACATATGTTTACATAAACTACTTCTATGAACATTGATTCAAGTTAAATGTATGGTGTTTGATGGTTTAAAGGAACTTATGACAGATTTGAATTTCAATGCTTCAAGCATATGCACAAGTTGGAATGAAATTAAGACTTCAGAGCATTTTTGTGACTATCCTATGTATGATTACTTCCCAGTTACCAATAATGGGATTTTGACTAGCATGGTTTGCAGGACTCGAAATAAGACTAAAGAGGAAATCAAACTTGCTGATGACTTTTTTCTGAAGAAAGAAGCAAGTATATTGGATGTTATACATAAATTCAAAACAAACTACAAGAATCGTGAGAGACTTGTCGAGCCTGGATTCTTGATTCTAGGCGGAAAAGAAAATCCTCTTGGAATGTTGACATTTGCAGACTTAAACCGTGAAGAAGTGTCAGCGCTTATCTGGAGGATTATTATGGACTTGGAAATCTCCCTCAAAAAGACTATCGGCGAAATCACAACTGAATGCCTCAAATCTGCCTTGAATCCATGTAAAGTTTCCCATATAGAAGATCGTTATAGAAAGGACAAGGAAAAAGGGCTGGATCTAGGGCTAGTCAATTACCTATCTCTGCCAGATCTTAAGAAAATTTTGAAGAAATGTGGGCCTCACTCAATGGAATTGAATATCAAGAAGTGTTGTTTGACTGAGGAGGTTATAGACTTTAGAAACAGAGTTTCTCATCACAAGATTAAAATGAGCCTTATTTCTAGTTTTGAAGATATATACAAACTACATAACTCCTTAAAAAACCTTCAGTCTCTCCATGTAAACCTGAGTCAGATAATGGCAAAGAACCTATCTATCAAATTAGATGTGTAAAGACAAAACTACATTTTGTTTCATTTGAAACTTTAATATTTACAGAACTAAACCATCGTAGAACTGGAACACCACGATAATGATGTCATGGAGAAGAAGAGGTACATGGGGAGCCTGCAAAGATCTGACTTCACGCAGATAGAGAGATATTCCTCAATTCAAAACATTAAAAAGAAGAGAAGTTTCAGGTTGTTCTGACAATTATAATGGCATAGTTTTCAACATGGACATGATGCCGAAATTTGCTTAATTTATGGTTGTGTGAGAATGAGTTAAGACCGCGTTACACGTGACTGCTTTATGTCCTTGAGTTCTAAAAATGGGATGCACCATCCAAAATTTTTAATTGGACCTGAATTCTGAAAAAGGAAAGAAAATTTATTCATCAGATAATTTGAAGTTATTCCTGCACTTAATGTTAAGAGAAGAACCTTGGATTCCTGCCTTTGGTCGAAATCTCATGAACTCATAATGCTGAAAATATTAATGTCACTTTTCTCCCAAATAGTATTCAATTGTCTTTTTCAGCCCCTCTTCAAAGTCATGCTTTGGTTTCCATCCTGTCTCCCTCTCAATTTTTGATGGATCGATGGCATAATGCTCATCATGCCCCGGCCTATCTTTTACAAATTGGATCATATCTTCAGATTTATTCATATAGGACAGGATGCTTTTCACGACCTGAAGGTTTTCCAGTTCATTTCTTGAACTGACCAGATAGGTCTCCCCAATTCTCCCCTTTTCAATTATGCTTTCCACCGCACTGCAATGATCTTCCACATATATCCAGTCTCTGATCTGATTTCCCCTGCCGTAAACAGGTATGTTCTCTCCGGAAAGAGCATGCCTGATAGTTTTAGGTATGAGCTTTTCCTCATGCTGGTGCGGTCCGTAATTGTTACTGCAATTGGAAATTGTTGCTCTTATACCATAGGTATTGATGTATGAGTTGACGAGAAAATCTGCAGCCGCCTTTGTTGCAGAATATGGATTCCTGGGATTGTATTTTGTGTTTTCATCGAATTTTGTTGCAGAATTAAGAGGCAATGAACCATAGACCTCATCTGTTGAAATCTGATGGTACCGTATATCATATTTTTTCACAGCCTCCAGCAGGGAGAATACACCCATGTAGTTTGAATGCAGAAACTGTTCAGGATTGTTTATGGAATTATCTACATGGGATTCGGCGGCAAAATTTATAATCGTATCCACGCCCTTTGCATGCTGCATGATGAGTTCTCTGTCGCAGATGTCTGTCCTGATCAGAGTGTATCTATCCCCATACTGTTCTTTGTTGATGAAATCCGGATTTGAGGCATAGGTGAGCATGTCTATGTTTACGATGCTGTCATCTTTGTGTCTCTTGAGCCAGTAATTGATAAAATTTGATCCGATGAAGCCTGCCCCTCCGGTGACGATCATATTCATAGATTCGCCCCATAATGAAATTTACTGTTTATGTGTGCGAGATCAGGGAATTGAAAGTCTTTTTCAGAAATGATCTTATTTATATCAGGCCATTTTATGTTTACCGATTCATCATTCCATATGAAACCACCTTCAGATTCCCTATTATATTCAGATGTTGCTTTATAAAGTACTATGGAATCCTGCAAGGCAAGAAACCCATGGGCAAAGCCTTCCGGTACCCACAACATAAGGTGATTATCCTCTGAGAGTTCCCTCATCACATATTTGCCAAAGGTTGGAGAATCATGTCGTATATCTACACCGACATCGAGGATTGAACCCTTCACCACTCTTACGAGCTTGCCCTGTGCATAGGGTGGATTCTGAAAATGCAAACCTCTCAGCGTACCTTTTAGTGAAAATGACTGGTTATCCTGTTTGAAATCTCTCTCTATGCCTATCTTTTTAAAATCACTATTCCTGTATGTCTCTGTGAAATAACCTCTATCATCATGAAAGAGTTTTGGTTGCACCAATTTAACATCCGGCAGTTCTGTATTTACCAGTTCAAAGGGCATATGCGTGTATGATTCTGGCATATATTACTTTAAGCTATATTTACAGTTCTCTCTAACTGCTTCAAATTGGATTCGGTGGTGTAAAAATCAAAATTCAATAGACCCTTTGCCCGATCAATGTTGAGAGATGAGTCAAAGGGCCTTTTAGCAATCATATTATCGGGATTTGGTACTTCTGATATTGCCCCGGGAAGATTGAAGTGCCTAGAAATAAGCACGCTGAGGTCGTATCTTGATATTCTTTCACCGGCAATGTTAATGAGACCTTTATGGTTCATGGATATCAGATCGATTATGGCTCTGGCGAGATTAAATGCATGAATGGGAGAGTAGTAACCTGGAAATGTATTTATTTCTCTTCCATTTTTAAGAGAATCATGGACAAATTTAGGGAAATTGTTAGAGTATCCATAGACACCTGATGTCCGTATAATCAATGAATGCTCCATGGCATCTGCATAACAGTCTCCCATGAGTTTGGACAGCCCGTAGAAATTCAGTGGGTTTGGTATGTCACTTTCCCTATAATTTCCCTTCTTTCCATCGAAAACATAATCTGTTGAGATGTGTACCAGTTTTGACCCTGTATGCTGAGATGCATGCACAATTTCTCTAACGGCCGTTGCATTCAATCTGTATGCCTTGGCCATGTCTGTTTCGCATTTATCCACATTTGTGAGAGCAACAGTATTGATAATCAGATCGGGAGAATATTCGTGAATAATAGTTGATAATGCTCCTTCATTGGCATATTCCGCCTTGATCTGTCCCTTATTGTGAGTGACTTCTATGGGGTCTTCTATAAACCTGCACAGCTCCCTCCCTGTCTGTCCCTCCGCCCCCAGTACCATGATTCTTTTGCTAATCCTAATCAACCTCCAGTTTAGAATCTCTACCGACTATGACTTTAAGTGTTTTGGAACTGTTATTTGATGTTGTTATGCTCGCATTGGGTCCCACTATACTTCCCCGTATATGGTATCTGGAAGAGAAATCTATATTCACGCCATCCATTATTACAGAATCTGTGATCTCTGCGTTCTTTATGACGCAGTTGGAACCTATGCTCGAAAATGGCCCGATATAGGAGTTGTCAATTGTTGTTCCCTTGCCTATATAACAGGGACCGAGAATGGAAGAATTTTTTGTTATTTTGAGATCATCAGGAAGGCTCAATCTGCCGGATGCTATACCTGAAAGAGTGGGAATTAATCCATTTTCAGGCAATTTGTCTAAAACCAATCTATTACATTCGAGAAAATCATCCACTGTCCCCGTATCTTTGAACCAACCCTTTACTATGGAAAATGAAACGTTATATCCTCTGGTTATCTGATCCTGAAGCGCCTCCGTGATCTCGTATTCACCTCTGGTTGAGGGTTTTAGTCTATCTATGGATTCAAATATGGCATTGCTCAGGAAGTAGACACCGGTTATGGCCAGATTGGATTTGGGGATTTCTGGTTTCTCCATCAGGCGTGTGATTCTGTTACCTTGCACTTCTGCAATACCGAATTGAGAAGGATTGGACACTTCTGTAAGTGCAAGAAGGGTATCGCATTCCTTAAAGCTATGGAACATTTCTGAAATGCCGTTCTGTAAAAAATTGTCCCCGAGGTAAACAACGAATTTATCATTACCAACGAAATCTTTGCACATACCTATGGCATGGGCTATGCCCAGTGGTTTTTCCTGATAGGTGTAGGAAATGTTCACATGCCATTTACTTCCATTTCCATAATAATTTTTGACATCATCTCCACCCACAGAGCCTATGACAATATTTATTTCCTTTATACCAAGATCAATGAGATTTTCCAGTGCGTATTCGCTAATAGGTTTCCCTGCTATGGGTAGAAGTTGTTTCACATCTGAATATGTTAGAGGTCTGAGCCTTGTGCCATAACCGCCGTGAAGGATGATGCCTTTCATATATGGTGATAAATTTTGGCTTAATAACATTGATCCATTGCTGTCTGGAAAATTCGAGATATAGTGTGTTCTAGCTCTTATAGAAATGAAGGCGTCTGATACCTCGATAATACTCTTTGTCTGCTTCTTCTATGGAAAATTTTCTTCCGCCACTGCCTATCCCTCTTCTCTTTAATGAATTTTGAGACCTGTCATGTAAAGATTTTCATTATTTCCAAACATGAAACTCCATGAAGATTTGTTATCTCTGCTTCAATCCTTTTCCAGACTGTCAAGGATCGTTAAGCAGGCTCATACCATCCGGTTTTCGAATGAGTTTTTACTCTTGTTATCTCATCTGATCAGCTTGCCGGAATCCAGAGGGTGCTCTCGGATGATTCTGAAACTTTTTCTCCGGCCGAATCAGAGGGCTATTTCTTCCTGATATCTTCTTTTCTGGAGGAGTCTTGCATATTGAATACCGGAGTGGCCACCCTGGAGTCCACAACTGGTCTGGCTGCGGAGGGACCCTTATGTTGCTCTAAAGCCTTTTCAGCATTTAATGACTCAATATACTGTAATATGAATATGTTGGTCCTCAGAATATTCTCAATCACCCTGGATTTATTGACTCCGGTTCTGGCACACATTGCCTCCAGTGCCTTATCCAGTTCCATTGTGATGGATATGGACAGTTTCCTGGTAGATCTGATCCTTTTTCCTGTACTATTTTTAGTCATACCATGGTATTACCATGGTAATAAATAAACACATGCATACCAGGGTAGTACTATGGTAGCAAATTCCCCGGCCAGGAGGTTCTAGGTGCGACCAATGCCTTATCCGAATGCTACCAAGTCATCCACGCAGCCTATTTGATCCCAAGTATCTGTAAGCACATCTCATTTGCGAGTATCTTTTATTGAGGGCCATTCTCCCTGCTGCATCCTTCCCCTTAATTTTCCGCAAGATATGGTACATGCCTTTCATATACAAAGAAAGTTGTAGAACTTCTCCCTGTAAGTTTCTGAGTGTATTTTCACATGGAGCCTATTCGTCAAGAAATCCTGCAGAGTTTTCCTTAAAATTCTTCAGTACGGTTCTGGAGTCAGAACGTTCTATTTCTTCTATATTCGTTAACTGCTCCAGTATTAAGGCATATTCATCCTTTGATTTGCATATGATCGAAACTACAAAATCTATATCTCCAAGAAGGAAAGTGAGTGAAGTAACACCTTTTATTTTTCTTATTTTTTCTGCTACTATGTCCACGTATCCGGGACCATATTGTGCTTTCACAAAGGCAATGATTTGAAATTCGTATCCAAGCCTTTCATAATTAAGAATTAAGCGTTGTCCCTGAATTATTCCAGTATCTTTCATTTTCTTAATTCTTCTGCTCAGAGCGGACTCTGAAAGTATCCCTGTTTTCTTTCTTAGTTCCGAGAGTGACATATTGGAATTATTGCATAACGCTTTGAGAATCTTTTTATCCAGATTGTCTGGAAAAAATTTTTGCATATATAAGGGATAACGACAATCATGTAGATGATTTTTTGCATACAATCAGTAAATAATGAAATAGTTTTGCATAAAATACCTTTTTATCTGGACTTTCAAAACATTAATCTACGTCTCAATGCATTTATTCTTTGAGATATATGACAGGACAACAGTTGATAAATGTACCAGATGTGAGAACAGCCGTACCGGGACCAAAGAGCATATCCATTCTGGAGGATCAGAAGAAATACGAAACATCCACAATTGCCTATACTGATTCATTTCCCTTCGCTGTCAAATCAGCAAAAGGGTCAGTTATTACAGATGTTGATGATAATACATTCATCGACTGGATGACAGGTATAAGCGTACTGAATTTAGGATATGATGAGGGCATAATTCAGGCAGTAAAGGATCAGATGGAAAAAAGTTGGCACTCATTGGAAATACCCACTGAAGCTCGCATTAGATTCCTGAAGAAATTTTCTGAATCCTTCCCGTCTGAGATGAAAAACTACAGAACAATGTTTGGAATCAGCGGGGCAGATGCTGTGGAAACAGCGGTGAATATTGCTCATTCAGTAGGTGGTTCAAGAAACTCTACAATAACATTTGAAGGTGCCTATCATGGCGTATCGGGAGGCATAGTATCTGCTACCGCAGGTACAAAATATAGACGCACATCCTACAGTCAGGGATTTAGCGTTGTGAGAGTTCCATATCCCTATCCATTGTGGTACGATAGAGATGTTTCCCATATTCTATCTGATCTACGAAAGATCATGGTGGATCATGAGTCGGGATATGAGGTACCTGACTCTCTCCTTGTGGAACCCATTCAGGGTGAGGGGGGATACATTGTACCGCCCGATGGGTTCCTGAGAGCCATACGTGAATTCTGCGATCAGTATGATCTGTCAATGATTGTGGATGAGGTACAGTCCGGTATGGGCAGAACTGGAAAAATGTGGGCATTTGAACATGAAGGCATTATCCCTGACATCGTATGCGCAAGTAAATCTGTCGGCGGAGGCATTCCTATTTCTGCTATATACTACAGAGATGATTATGACAGAAAGCTTCCAAAACCCTTTCATATGGGCACATATAGAGCAAATCCATTAGGCCTCGCAGCAGGTGCCTATGTTCTCGAAACGGTTCCACGCTATCTCCCTCGAGTTGAGAAAGATGGAAAGAAACTTGTATCTGCATTCAAAGAGATTGAATCAGAACTGATTCTTGATGTTAGGGGCAAGGGTTTCATGATCGGTGTTGAGCTTGGAAAGAAAGGGGAACCTCTCTCTTCTGAGCGGATGATGAAGATAAAACACAGTCTGCTGAATCATGGTCTGATGATGCACACTTGTGGACATTTTGGAAATGTTTTCAGATATATGGGTGCACTGAATATACCGGATGAGTTGAACAATAAGGGCATGGGAATTTTTAGAAATGCTTTGAGAACAGAAGGAGCGAATGAGAAATGAAAGCTAATCTTCATAAAAATGTTGGTGGACTCTGGGCAGGAGTGTTTCAATCAGTAGCTTTCATAGCCCCAGCTGCAGTTGCAGCATCCTTTCTGGATGTGGAAACGGGATATGTGGGGGCATCGGCAACCTTTGTTTTTCTCATAGCCATTATAGGTGTCTCCTCGGCAATGTATATGAATTACGTATTTTCCGGAAGGATATCTCATGCCGGAGGATACTATGCCTATGTAAGAGCAGGTCTTGGACCAAAGTTTGGTATCTTCTCAGGCTGGCTGTACTTCATTAATGTTCTTGGTGCGCTGAGCGGATTTGCAGTGCTATTCTTTGCTGGTGTTTTGTGGCCACTGATTCCATCTCTCGCTTCAAATCCTTATGGATGGATTCCACTTGCATTTATACCATTGAGCATCATTCTCCTTCTTCTGTACAGGGGACTGAAACCGTCTCTTGCATATACAATCATTGGATCAATTATAGAGATATCCTTCCTCATAGGTATATCTATTGCAATTATTATTGAAGCAGGACCTGCAAATTCAATCATTCCTTTTACACCTCATGGCAACTCTTTTGGAAACATAGGTCTTGCCGCAGTATATTCGATTCTTGGGTTCGTCGGGGTTGGTTCTGTAATCACACTATCTGAGGAGCTGAGGCACCCCAAGAAGGTAATAAAGAAGGCTATATTCATCGCAATGGGTATAACTGCGGTTGTATACATTCTCGTTTCCTACTCCATGGTCATAGGATGGGGCATTAACAATATGGCTGCATATTCAACGGCTACCAATCCTGGGTTCACAGTTGTTGAAGACTTCTTTGGTCCCGTTGTCATGGTCATTTTTATAATAATCACACTGAACAGTTTTATTTCTAATGGAATTGCAGAAGGGAATGCTTTCAGCAGAGAAGGATTTGCCCTGGCAAGGGACGGCATAGTCTTCCCTAAATCTATGGCTGTCGTTCATCATAAATTTGGGTCCCCACACAAAGTGATTATAGTTGAATGGATAGTGATTGTGGCTCTAACTCTCGCCGGTGGTCTGATCTTCGGCCCCTTTGTGGGTGCAACAATAATAACTGCAGTAAATGGTGTTGTTCTGTACATCGTTCATATTCTGGCAAATTTTTCACTACCTGTATACGGCAAGAAGACCATGAAACTGAAGTTGAAGGGGTTGTTACCACTGGCTTTAGCTCCTCTTCTGGCAACTGTTGTTTATGCTTTTGCAATCTACGGTGAATTTGTACCATTTCCATCGGCTCCAGATAATGTGGGAGCCTTTGCAATTATAGCCTCAGTGATCATTGGTATAATACTTGTATTCGTGTATGTAGCCAAAAAGTCTGATGCAGATATCAACAGTATAGGCACGGAGAAAGACAGCATTTCAGACATGGCTCAGGAATCATCCTGATCCATAGAGGTTAAGATTCAATCTATGGAACTCAAGCAACATAACCGCCATTTTCAGTTGTCAAAGAGGTTCTCTTACCTTAATTCCCCAAATATGTAGGCACATATTTTTATTTATCTTGTCCACCAATGGCTCATACAAGGTTTTGGTGCCACAATCCTTATAATGAATATGTGCCTACCGTAACTACATGAAGAGTTTCA
>JAJZAR010000042.1 GCA_021799315.1 Thermoplasmata archaeon
TGAACGGCCTGAGGATCTTTAGCAGAGGTCCGGGAAAATAATAATACAACCACAATATTTCCATTGACATGGGCAAAAGATTTCTCATCACGGGCGGAGAGGGATTCATTGGAAGGAATCTCCGCAGTCTTCTTGAAGGCATGGGCCACGAGGTGGAGACCCTTGACATCACCGGCGATCCTGATTACAGCATATCCGTTACGGATACGGAAAAGGTTATGAATATTGATCAGGGATTTGATGGCGTTTTCCACCGGGCGGAGGTGACATCGCCGCCGCAGTTTGAGGATGATCCCATACTGGGATTCCAGGTCAATGTAGCCGGAACCCTGAATGTCCGGGGTATGGCAAGGCGAAAGAATGTAAGAAGGATTGTGCTTGCATCATCCTCTGCGACGTATGGTGACAGCATGTCCGTTTCAACAGTAGCGAATGTTCCCGGCAGATATTCGAACCGCTTTCCAGTGACCAAAATTGTGGACTAGTATCTGGCAAGGTATTATGCCACCGAGAAAGAGGTTTAATGGATATCATTGAGGTTTTTCAACACCTATGGATCCGGGGAAAACACCGAGTTGCAGCCTGCCAGCCCCATATGATATTTCGTCGAGGCAATACATAGTGGTATGTTGACGATCCTGCCATAGCATTAGTTCTGGCAATGCTCCATGGATCACCTGGTGAATCATACAACGTAGGAACCGGCGTGCGCACAACATTCAATGAATTTTTCAACACTGTCAGGGAGGAGATGCATTCTCAGGCGCAGGCTGATCATGTGCCAAATCCGCTGAAGAATTATCAGTATTTCACACAGGCAGATAGGACAAAGACCGGAAGGGATCTTGAATTCAAGCCGGAATTTTATCTGAGATCGGGAATAAGGAAGATGTTGCAGAACGATATCAAATCCATCTGAACTTCCTGTAATAAAGGTCCACAAGCTTCTTTGGAACATATTTCCAGAATGGAGAACTACGTATGCGAAAAGCCAGTGTTGAGACAAAGCCGCCAAGAACCATTGAAGGAACACTAAATTTACTTCCCTCGCTATGCATATAATTTACGCTTACTTCAATGATGTTCACTTTCATCATCTTGAGATAAGCAAAAAAGGGGGAATAAAAGAAACCGTCGGTAATTGTTAGCTTGTTAAAAACTTCCTTGCCATCAGTAGTTCTCATTATCTTATAGCCGCATTGAGTGTCATTAATATCAATATTGAATAACATCCTTATGTAAAAACTGTAGCCTCTGCTCATGAATCTGCGTAATTTTGGAATCTTGTTTTCTTTATTTTTGTATCTGTCAAAATTAATAAAGTCATATCTGTCAAGGAGATTTAAATGCTTAGTTATTTCGTCAAATGAGATTGCTCCATCAGCATCCATTAACATCACATAATCTCCAGATGCAAAGGTTATAGCTCTCTTGATGGCGTCCCCCTTCCCGCTCCTTCCATTTCCCCTAATATAATTCAGGAATGAGAATTGAACCATCATTTTCTTTACTATAATTTCTGTGTCATCATTGCCATCAATGGAAACAATAACATTCCATGGATACTTGTTTTCGGATATGAAATGACATACTTCCTTAAGCACTGGTATGATGCGTTTTTCCTCATTGTAAGCCGGTATAATTATGGTAAACTTCCTTAGACATATGAAATCAGCGTTCTCCTCTTCAGGAGAAAATTCGTCATTGGATTCAATTGAAACGGAATATGTTTTCAATATCAAGTGTTATATCAGCATTATTTAATAATTTTCCATGTCCATTTTCAATCCTTAATTTTTTGAACCTAACCATGCTTTGAAAATAGCAATTGAATTCTATCCATGGCATGTCATGATCTTTTGTATCAGGTAATCGAAAAGCATAATTTCACTGGCAACGTCCGCTGTTGTTATGTAATTTCTTTATTTGACCTGTCAATGAACATCAGGTATCTCACTAGTAGAATTTTCGGAGAAAAGTAGTCAAGTTATGGCAACGTCAAAAGACCATATATCGTTATACAACACTAGTCACTGAAGTTGGGAATTCAACGCAGATAGATGCCATAGACAACAGTATGAAGTGGAATGTCCCACATTAAAATATAGATTTTTATGGTAAATTTTGATGATACAGCTGTTGTTTATGCAGCAAACAAAATAGCAGAAGACAAAATTTAAAGAGGTCTGGAATTTCCCGATAAACTGAGTTAGAAGATAAAACTAGCCGTTAGAGAATCCTTGAATTAGTTTCTGCATATCCGAAATCAAAACCTGTAAAGAGATTGGTTCCGGGTGAAACATGGATAAGGCACGCGGGACGGGAAGAGTATTTGATGAGGAGGAATACTTTTCTCTTTCAGACACACAAGTTCTGTCTAAATTTCCTTATCTATGAGCTAATTTCAAGATTTTTGACAATTTCGGCTGTGCACTTGAAGACGACACGTACAAACGCCCATATTAGATTATGATTATATTTGTCTAACAGACATTCAAAAAGGCAATTTTAATAAGCTTCAAGAATTTCAAGCTAATAAATATGATCAGTGAATACACCCGAGACAATCCAAACCTGATGAAAAGCCCCCTGTTCTGCCCCATGGATCAGTCCATGATAAAGCTATTTTTTAGCTTAGTCGATTATCGCAATAACTACTTCACCAACGATGATCCCAACAAAATTATTGAGTTCTACAGCGGCTTTTATGACCGCGATCAATTAATACAGTGGATGAGTGAGAGGCCAAAAGGTGTTGCTAATATCCATGAGATTGAAGGGGATAAAGAAATAATTGTTGTGATACCAACTGCAGATTTCAACGGCAAGTATGCAAGGGAGTGCAGGGATAACATATTCAAAGGACTACACATCGTCTACGTTGAAAGCGGCGGCAGAGGAGATTTTTATTTCAACTATGCACACAACTGCAATGTTGGTATCAGGAAAGCTATGGAATATAATCCAAAATGGATCGTGATATCTAATGATGATATGTATAAAATAGACGATGTAAACAAGTTAAAAACAAATTTAATAAATCTAAATGAGAGAGAGATCGATGTAGTATTTACTGAAAAGTCGAGATATCATTCAATTCCATATATGTTTGGCAGAAAATCTCTTTTATACGGAATTGCTTCAATGATTCTGTCAGTATTTAAAGGTGAAATAAAATGGTATTTTAAGATTCAAAAAGAACTTAAAAGATTTAACGTAGATCTATTGTTTATAAAGCGTCTACTAATTAATAAATTTTGGATTAAATACAAGTCTTATTTTATCCTAACTTCAGACTTTACAATTCTTAGTAGAAATTTTTATTCGGATTCGTATGGAATAATTTTCAATGAAACATACATAAATGATTCAGAAGACGTTGAGCTATCCTTAAAGCTGGCTCATAAGAAAATCAGATCTGTAATAATAAATTATAATATTGGTGATTACGCTGGTTCATCTATAGGAGTCAATAGACAGCGTTACATAAGGACAATATGCACGCGCGCTTATCTGACAAAAAGAGTTGAAGACTGTTTACTTTTTGGAGAAGAGTGAATTAATAAATTTTCGTTAGCACTTTATCTGCGAAAATCTAGCCTATATATAAAGTAAGTGCATATACCAGATGAGATTAAATCCTATGGCAATTTATTCTAACAATCAGGTAGCAAAATTTTACTTATGTAATTCGCATTTCAAAACGTGGAAAAAATTGGAAATTACCGCAGAGTCTTGGTTTTTTCAGCCTTCGACATCTTTCCTGTAAAATACGGTGACCAGGATGCAGTGTCATCGTTGTTAAGATCACTAGAAGGGAATTATGAATTGTTCCAACCAGACGGGACTTCCAGTGATAGCATGGATATCAGGGAATTGTCCCATTTTCATTTGAAAAGCCGTATCCTATCAGTTCTATTGTATAACCTAGGCGTAGTTGTTCAGGTACTGAAAGCAAGGAGAAGAAAAAAGAATTTAATATTGATTACAACTCGTTTTCACTTAAATTTTTCTGCAGCCTTGTTATCTATAGTTTTCAATATAAAATGGGTATCAATAATGCTTGATTCGTTCATTGCATATGATAGAGAATATTATATAAAAAGTGGAAATTCCTTTCATCTTCCATTTCGAATCCTCAACTTTATAGAAAAATTGGCATATAAAAAATCGGATTACGTGTTGATCAGTAGTACATATGAGATCGAGGTCCTGCACAAGAAGATTGGAAAAATGGCACGTGAAAAATTAAAAAGAACCCCGCTATCAACAAAAATGATTGAATGCAATCCAGAGGGATTTGCGAAAGAAAGAAACAGCATCATTTCAAAACTAAATACAGGCAGTGATGCTTGTTTCATATCATTTCATGGAAATTTTCAGGAAAACATGCCTTCATTAAATGCAGCTAAATTCATAGTTGAGAATTTAGCACAGACGTTATATAATTTGAATGACAAAATATGCATTTTATTAATAGGCAAAGGTCTCGAACACTATGACTTCTCATCGCATAAAAATGTTCGTTATCTCGGGTTTGTGGAAAATTTATGTGAATACCTATCCTATTCATGCCTTGAAATAGCACCAATTTCAGGAGGGCAGGGTATAAAAATGAAGATCCTGGATGCTATGGCCCTCGGAAAAGCTGTAATTGCAACAGTAGATGGTGCTAGGGGTTTTGTTGACCCAAATCCCATAATTGTGGAAAACATAGAAAATTTCGCTTCAAGAATCAACAGATTAATAAATGATCAGAATAAGCTCATAGAATTAGGCAAGGATTCCAGAGATTACGTAAGAAAATATTATTCTGATACCAGTGAGTTCAAAACATTACTTGAATCATTAAACTATCGGGATTGATCTTACGTTATATGAAACGGAGGAATAGTTTTTCAGGAGAAAGAATTAACTGATGTGAGGGATTCAAAATTATAAAAAACAATAAATTAACAGATACGGTCGAACCGCAATCAAATGCAATCCTTATAGAGGAATTCAATCGAATAGGGGGAGGTCAGGCTCTCGCTAATGTCTTTCTTGATTATCTTAAGCAAGAAAATTATAAGGTCTCCGTATGGGTCGATAAATATCATACGTTCTTGAGGTCGGAAATCAATTCTCTAGTTGAAACACCTTACTTTTATAAAGAAAATATATCTGAGATCCTATTGTTCCTTAATATGATAAAGACCAAGCGATTTCTCAAGAGACTGCAAGATAAAGCTCCTAATGAGCTAATAATAAATAACCACCCAAATATGTTCCTTTACAAAGCTGATATAAATGTATTGCACGGTTTCTCTTTCCTTGATCCAATAATAGATGAATACGGGAACATCAAGAACAGGCTACTATTTAAGTTTATAAAAACTTCCGGAATTTATAAAATATACAGAGATGCAAATTTTTATATAAATAGCAATTACACGTTAGGTCTAGCCAAATCACTATTTCCTAGAATTGGCATTAAACCCAAAATTTTGAAAGTCATATATCCTCCAGTAACTAAACCTTACATCTCATTCCCCATTAAGAGAGACAAGAGGCTCATAGTTTCCATAGGTAGGTTGAGCAGAGATAAAAACTATGAATATCTCTTAAGAATTGCCCAAAAACTTCCCGATTATAACTTTCTAATCATCGGGGCCCTAAACAGGGGGGATGAAAAATATTTCCACACACTCTCAGCAAAGAAGGGGAAAAATGTATCGATAATGACGAATGCTAGCAATAATGAAAAGATCAACGCAATGATGAGAGCAGCTATTTTCTTGCACCTGAAGCGGAAGGAACATTTTGGAATTTCCATTGTAGAGTCCATGTCTTATGGCCTTATTCCTGTAGTTCCAAAGTGTGGCGGACCATGGATGGATATTGTTGAAAAAGGAAAATTTGGCTATGGATTTGATACCATAGAAGAGGGCGTGGAAGCAATTAGGGGTGTAGATTTTTCTCGTTCAAAAGAAATTTATGAATCTGTTGACAGATTTTCATACGAAAACTTCAGAAACAAACTGTCGGAGCTAATATCTATAGTGAAGCAAAACTAAAAAAGAACTCGGCTCTTTTCTGTTATTTCTTGGTATTCAAACCGTCCTTGCAGTTTCACTTCCCTCTCGTTCTTTCATATCTTTTTTTCCTTAATATTCTTGTTTTCTTAGGCTTGGATCCAGTCAGCGTACACTGTGCCCTTTGTCAGCACTTTGGCTATTGCAACAATTCCACGTTTTTTACCAGTCTCCTCACAAGATTGATGTATTTTCTCTTCATCTTTTTCGAATATTTCCTAAGAAGATGTGCAACATTCACAGGGATAAATCTCAGCGTTATCAGAACAAGTTTAGTCACATGGCCCCTTACATCTCTGCGCCGTGGAAAGATTATTCACTGATCTCAGGATGCTGGTGTCACCGGATGCAAGTATTGCATGAACAGGTTTCTTCATGATTATTATGCTCACTAGAACGGCCGTTCCGTACTTGGCAAGTGATTTGAGATAATCTGAATGCTCCGAGGGAAGATGTACCTCATGTGGTTCATCCAGTCTGAGGGACTTCACAAGGGCGTATGAATCTTCGCAACAAATTTTCTCTTCCATGTTGAAAATTAGTGTCAATTTTGAAGGATCGGCAAGATAAATAGAAAAACCCGTGTCCCTCAGTTTCCTGGTCATATTTTTCACGCATGTTGAAACTTCCCTGAGAATCTCAGGTTTCAGATACTTATATCATGACCCTAGCTCCATTCAGGATTTCCCGATTTTGATGCCTCATACTGCTGATTAATATGCACTCTCTGTCCATGAGCTAATAATAAAGTCACAAATCAGAAATTAATGGTGGTAACAATCCGAGAAGTCAAGATAAAACAACTTCAGATAAGCTTCACAAAACATTGAACTCTTACCTGCTGTTCTTAAAGAAAATTATAATCTCCTTGAGGTATTTCAGAACGACCTTTGCAGGGTTAGTAACAATCTTCGAATTGCCAGATTCACGCGCCTCCATTCTTACAGGTATCTCGACAACTTTTGGATCGTGTGATATTGCAACTGCATACAGGAGTGGTTTGTACATGCCAGCATATGGAATCAGGTTTGACAGCATCCGCTTCCTTATGAGAAAGTATCCACTCAGTGGATCCTTTATGGCCCTGGAGTTACCGATAAGCACATGGGAGAGAAATGTAGCTGTTCTGCTTACAAATCCACGGTATGCAGGCCACCTGTTGTACCCGCCCTTAATGTATCTGGAACCTATGACAATATCTGGATTGTCCTCGAGCTTATTCAGAAAATCAGGAATGAAATCAACCGGATGCTGAAGATCGCAGTCCATCACCAGAACATATTCAGAAATGCATGTGGAAGATCCGACCACCTGAGCGTTAAGTGTCCCCATCCGCACTTTGCGTTGTATCAGCCTCAGCGGTACAGGGAATGATTCCACTCTGTGAAGTATAAGGTCAATGGTTCCATCAGTGCTTCCATCATCAACGATGACCACCTCCCTTATGCAACTCAGTTTCTCATAGGTTATCATCCTGCAGATCTGATCAAGCCATTTTTCTATGTTGCCTGCCTCGTTGAGAGATGCCGTGAGAATGCTGACATAATGGCTCACCCTTTTAACGTTCGGGACGATCCTTTCAATTATTTCATACTCAGATATTCAACATCACCATATTTTCTTTAGTCCTGAAAGCCAAAGTCTTCACAATGCGGGTTATTGATGATATGCATGTATAAAATAGTAACGGCTGATAAACGTACATTACCATATCCTGCTGGAAGAATTCAGTTCCTCTCCATGATAACGATACCTGCACCGGGAAGTTCTGCAATAATGCCATATGTGCCGTTGGCCAGCCCGGTCATTGCAATGTTCTGGAGAGATGGCACTGACATTGTTGTTGTGGCCCAGAAACTGTTGTACTGCAGTACAATATATGTGAACTTTGAAAGATTGCCGTAAATTCCAGGTGACCAAGGTGTTGAATATGTGTTGATGTGGTTGCTGAAATATGGCATAAGAGAATTTTCAGTCAGTATATAGGCACCCGATGGGATATCTGCAGACTCCTTAATGAGAAATGATGAAGCATTGCTCAAAGAATAATAGTTAATGTTCTGCATCTGGCTTCCTTCCGGTGTATGGAATACTCCTTCAGGTGAGAATATTCCGAAAGGTATCATGGCAATTGAGAGAACAATGATTAGGACACTTAAGAGCGCAATATAGCTTCTTCCTCTGGCTTGTTTCCACGGCACATCAAGAATGACCTTAGAGGAATCCCTCAATCCACTTTTCATTTTTGTTAAGGTTTTTCTCTTAACATACCGTATAAGAAGTATCAGGTTGTATACGCCAATGACTGAGCCGAAATACACCGGTCCTGTTAACATGGAACCGTACTGGTAGCCGAGCTGGTAATAGCTGGCATAGCCGGAAGGAAAAGCATAGAGAATATACGGTACTGTCATGATAAGGGAGAGTGGAGAAAGGAACGAAAGGAACGCAGTGCCGTCAAATATGAAAGATATGTAGAAAGCCTTCTCGTTTCCGCTGGCGGAAAGGTAGGAGAGAAAACTATGCGGATCGGTAAACATAAGGGCGAAAAGGCCCAGAGGGGAATCTGAAGCCGCAAGGGAGGCACCGGTGGTGGGGACTAAGGATGTGACGCCATGACCTGAAAGGTAACCCTTCATCAACCCTGCAAAAATCAGGTAGCCGTACAGGGAGAATGCAAAAATGATGAAGTATAGAAACTGCCTTCTGCCCCTGGGATCATGCCTGTCGGAAAGCCATACATTTATGTCCCTGCCTCTGCCAGTCCTGAGAAATATGAGTTCATAAAGCAGCACTATGCCAACAATGTACACGAAGTTGGAATGCAGTGTTATGATCATCGCCAGTGAAAAGAAATGCAGCAGACGTTTTTCCTTCAGGAAAGAGTACATGGCAAGCAGGAAGAAAAAAGGGAGAAATGCCATGCTGTGAAATGGAAAAGACACGAGACTCTGTGTGTATGGGGACAGCTCATAGGAAATAAGGAAAGATATCGGTAGTGCTTCAATTGCGAGCGTGGATTTCAAATGATCAGAAAGGAAGTGTTTCGCAATCCGGTACAGTACATATCCTGCGGCGGCAACAAACACATCCTGGAAAATTAGCAGGGATATTGGGAAAGGGTATATGGCATAAACGGGGACCTGAAAAAACTCGAAGAGGGTAAAATGCTCGACAAGCAGTGATTCGCCTATGAGTGGAGAATAGAAAAGGCCGCCATGAAGGAAAGATTCCAGCATCTGTGCGTGCATGCCAAGGTCGTAGGCGCTGTCACCAAGAGAATAATACTGGATAACGGAGAACAGCGAATACATGGACATGAAGAAAACAGTGATGGCGAGTGCCAGGACATTCCCTGGGTTTCTCTTCACATTCAACTTGAGTTCCGCTATTATTTCACTGATTCTTTCGCCAATTTGCATGGAAACTATCGCACTGCTGCAATGAAAAATAATATTTGAACATATGTGATGTTAATGCACTTTTATGGTTACATTATGAGATACCGTCCAGTATCCTGCAAATCCGTCATCCGACGCGTCCCAGCCAGGTACCCAGTAATGTGAAAAAATCTCGTTGAACTGTGCAGGGTTTGCAACACCTATCTGATTGCCCGAAGTGCCTGTCTGAGTCTGCGGTATGACAACCAAAGAGGACACGTTCCAGTAAATGTGCGGATCGACAGTTATCCATTTGCCACTGTTTCCCTGCATGATGCCGGAGAAGATGGTAAAATTCATCAGTGACACTGAACTAGGACCTGTTATGGGAAGCCGCGGGTAAAGATATACAGTTATATTTCTTTCCCCGGGTGATGACGTTGGATTATAGAGAAAAAAATGAAATGCTAAGTTTCCAGATGCATTTCCTGGCTCTTCATTGGCCATTGCATTGTTTTCCGGGAATCCCTGCCTGACCGCGGGTGAAACGTTATCAGAAAATCCCCAAGGGTCAAAATTGAAAACAGTATCTCCATCATAACCCAGAGAGTTGTTCACTTTCAGGCCGATATCATAGCTACCAGCCGTTTGGAATGCATAATGTATTGCGCCCAGGTTGAAACCGGATCGGATGGGAACTCCGTTGGAGTACCATGTATAGTAATATGGGCCAACTCCGCCGGTGACGTAAGAAGTGAAAGAAACAGTATCCTCACCTGAAACGTTCGTCGTGCTGGCAGAAATGAAAACATCCGGAGAAGAATGCACATAAATAAAAACAAGATCATACCCAGAAAACCCGCCCGGGGCAGAAACGGAAAGACTTACAGCATGAAGCCCAGGGTTATAGAACGTCACGTTCAGGTTTCCAGATGATGAATAGAAGGTGGAATTTAAAGCCCAACTATAAGAGTAAGGGCCGGAAGCACCAGATACCTCTGACGTGAGATGAATATTGCTTCCCTGAATCACTGTGCCCGGGATATCAGAAATCTTCACGTCGAGGCTTCTATATATCGTAGAATAGTGAACTCCCAATGCTGCTCCAGAGCAACATAACGCAATAATTATCAGGAATGATGCAAGCCATTGTCTGTTTATGATAGCTATAATCATTTACAATTAAAATTTATTTTGTTCGATTTCAGGAAGCATGCAGGAATCGACATAGCGAAACGATTTTAAACTGAATTTGACTGTCTCAGAGAAAGATTTGTTGAAAGCTGCGATCATTGGTTCGCTTGATCTGGATTGCATGGGCGGGGGTGAGGCCAATACCGTGATGTTCGCAAACCTGCTTGTGAAGTTGGGATACGAGGTTACATACTTCGGTTCCGGATGTGCAGGGGGTGGAAGTCACTTGCAGGAACCTGGAAAAAACTTAATATTCAAATATTACCCGTCAGCTTACCGGCATGATCCCATGACACATCCGTACGTTCTCAGAACATCAAGACTTTTATCATTGGGACTTGTTGGCTTGTTTGGCTATAAAAGGACTCGAAAATTGCTGGCAGGTTATGACCTCTATTATTTTGCAAATCCAACACTTCTCTCGAGGAAATTGATCCCGGAGGTCCATTCAGAAGGAAAAATGGTCATCATTGCGAACCATGGAACGTTTTTCGAATACCTGGGCAATTCAAGCATGAAATTCTTAAGAATTGTTTCTAATATTGCAGGCAAATTTCTTATTGAGCCCCTCAGTTCCTTTGATAATATTGTTATTCACACTCAAAACTCATTCCAAACGGGATATTACAGAAAATGTGGTTTTAGAGACCGAAGCATTATGGAGATACCGCAGCATAATGTCAATTTTGATGACTATGGTATTTCTTCAAACGAGGGGGGGTTTTCAGTCGTGTTCCTGGGCAGGTTGACAGAAAGTAAAGGGATACATGTCCTAACAGAAGTTGCAGAGATGAATCCGGAGATTATTTTTCACATAATGGGACGTGGACCAATGCTGAATGTAATAAAGTCTGCAAATGTGCATGGCAATATGATTATACACGGATACGTTTCAGACCAGGATAAGAGGAGAATACTGGCTTCAAGCGATGCTATCATTGTGCCATCAGTGTTTGAATCCCTATCCATTGCTTCCATAGAAGGTTTGGCCTGTGGTCTCCCTCTTGTTGCATCTAAAACAGCACAAGGCCTCCAATATATCATTTCAAAGAATAGTATCTTTGGAAAACTGCTTCCAAGGGATGCTGAATCATTTTCTCTTGAATTGCGTAGATTAAGAAGAAGGAAGGAATCTGCGTATGCAGATTATGTTATGGAAAGGAAGATGAGGAGGGAGGCTGCAATGAAGATTTTTGACGAGAAGGATTTACTGAATGAACTGGTGAAAATCGCCAAATTTTCCTCTTATCCCTCAGGATCCGATAGAGATTTAAAAATTTCAACAGTAAATTAGGTTCTTAAAAGATACATTATACCAACTGGCGTGTAGATGATGAGATCAAGCTGTAAGTTTCTATTAATATTATAATCACCGGTTATTCTGGAATGGCGTTTGATTTTACTTTTTTCACTTGCAAGATAGGTATTTTCGAATCCGACTGTCTGGATCTTAGAATCTGTGACCGTAGTGAGATTCGATTTTAAGCGTCAGGTTTCCCAACATTTGCTATTACTAAACGAAAACAGGTTTAAAGCAACGCTTGTACCATTGAGAAAAATGAAGCTTATCAACAAGCCAGTAATGGTTAAGATACTTAAAAATGAACAGGATTTCATTGGGTTGATGAAGAAATTTGTGGCTGTATTTAAATCAGCTCAGTAATATCCATCACATCACACTGTTCTGGCTTCTTAAATGATTGAAGAAGGATGGTAAATAGTAATATATTAATATTATTTATAATAACTTATGTAAATACTAGATTGGCATTCTCTTAATTCCTATGCCATTGTGATCTCATCCATTTTATATTTCCATCTGAAGATGACGGGGGACTTGTTTATTTCCTGGAAGTACTGTTCGATCCTGTTCTTCAATTCATCCACGGTTTTTACCCTGATCTCACGGAGCATCGTTCTTGCAAGTTTACTGAACAGCATTTCCACTATGTTAAGCCATGATCCATGCTTCGGCGTGAAGACA
>JAJZAR010000043.1 GCA_021799315.1 Thermoplasmata archaeon
AACCAAATCCAGGATTTTCATAGAATTTCTTCTGTTTTGTTTCTGTGTCTATCTCCACTATTGTATTTCCATACTCTAGGGGTGTCAATACATCATCTTCGTCAACTACTGCAATTACCTTCATAGAGTTACATATCTAAAGCGTTTATTAACTTTGTTGAAGTAAGGGAAAAGTAAATTATGAAAACCCTGCTCATTCTGTCTCATGATCTTTCAATACAGTGGAACACCTCTCTATCTGAAGCCGCTTTAAACGATGAAACTATCCTTCCAGTTTATATTTCTGATTCAAAGATTGAGGAACTTGGTGGTGCATCTCTTCTCTGGATCAGGAAAAGCCTTGAAGAAATGTCAAGGTTGCTCTCAATTGAACAAATACCCATATTTTTTACCCATGGAGATTTTATCAGAATAATACATGAACTTTGTAAGAACAATAGATGCGATGGCATTCGGACGCAGAACGTAATAACCCCTGGACGCCAGACTATGTTGGATGAAATAAGAGATTATTGTTCCAGAAGTCAGATTAAATTCATATGCTCTGAACCCAACCAATTGCTTTCGCCTGAACAGTTAAAAACTGCATCGGTGAACTTCAATCAATTTTCAGCATTCTACGAGAAAATGAAGTTAAGATCATTCGAACACCATAGCACCGGAGACCTTCCAGAAATTGCCCAGATTTCACAAAAAGAAGAACGTTACAGATATGCCTCTTGGGAAAAAGATCTTGCACAACACTGGGACATTTCCGAAAACGCAATCGAGAAACTGTTTGTGAGTAATGTTTCAGAATCCCCTAAAAGTGGAGAGAAGATAAGCGAGAGAGGGTTATCACCATACATAAGGCATGGGCAGGCAAGTGTGAGGGAGTTCTGGGAACGATCTGAAGATTACAATACCGAAAGATCAGAGGAATTCAGAAGAAATCTGGTTTGGCGAGAATTCTATACCCTATCGTACCTGAGGAGACCCTGGAGCAGGAGCAGGCCATTCAATGATAGTTTTGAGAGATTTCCTTGGTCACCTAAATGGAACGACCTTCTTGAGTGGAAATTGGGAAAAACAGGATTCAGCATGATTGATGCAGCCATGACTCAACTCTGGAAAACTGGGTGGATTCCAAACAACCTGAGAATGCTGGTTGCTGACTTTCTTGTTAAACTTAAACTTATTAACTGGGGTTACGGCGCTCAGTGGTTTATGGACACACTTGTTGATGCTGATGAAGCTTCTAATTACTCCTCCTGGCAATGGATCACCGGCACGGGAGGTTTCAACTGGCCATTCTTAAGAATATTTAACCCTCTTAAAAAGGCTAGGGAGCTTGACCCTGATACGTCCTATAGAAAAAAATGGCTCAAGGACAATGATCTCTATGAGACTGAAGAATTTGATGATAAGAATATGGAATTGAAATATAGAGATTTGAGAGCTAGAGCGCTATCTGCATATAGAACCTTCAATAATAGTTTGAAAGGTTGACTTCCATCTTGGGTATCTCCACGCCTGACCCATTTTCCACGTGACCGATTTCCCTTATTGCAACACGATTCCTCAATGTGTTCACAAAATCATGTTTGCTTTCCTGGTCAATCACAACCACATAGCCTGTGCCCATGTTGAAGGTTTCATACATCTGCTCCATTGTCAACTTCCCAAGGTCCATAAGAGTATTGAATACAGGCTGAGGGGTTACTGGATCAGTTATGACATATTTCATGTCTTTCATACGTGGGATATTTTTGAATCCTCCACCTGTGATATTTGCCATACCATTGATTTCAACAATATTTATTATGTCCATTATCTCATGGACATAGATTCTTGTGGGTTCAAGGAGAATATCTGCAACCTTTCTGTTTTCCCCTGGGAACTTTTCATGCAAATCCAGAGAGTTTTCCTTTATGATTTTTCTCACTGTTGTGAAGCCATTGGAATGAAGTCCACTACTCTGTAAACTATATATCAGATCCCCATCCTTAATCTTCTCTCCTGTTGTAATCTGACTTTTCTGGACTATGCCAATTGCAGTTCCGGAAACGTCCATATGCTTAACGATGTCTGGCACCAAGGCAGATTCTCCACCGACGATGGATAGATTTGCCATCTGAGCCCCAACGTTAAGACCTACGCCAAGATCCTTAGCCACCTGCAAATCTAAATCGTGGAGCGACAGAAAGTCCACCATTGCTAGAGGTTCAGCACCGACAGTTATGGTATCATTTACATTCATAGCCACACAGTCTATACCTATACCTTCCCATTTATTCGCTTCAGAAGCCAATAAAACTTTAGTCCCAACGCCATCGGTGTTGATTGCCACTGCTATATTCCCAAGATCCAACAGAGATGTGAAACCTCCGCTTGCCCCAATAACCCTAAAGTCCTCTCTCCTGTATTTGAGTTGCCTCACCAGAGTACCCACGAAATCGCCTATTCCTTTTCTGTCCAACAGTTTATCTGAGGGCTCATCCATTTTTCATGATTACTTACTCAGTTAAAAATATATCAAGAAAAAGAAAACAGTTTAATATAATCAGAAAAATGAGAAGCTGTGAATACTGAAAAAGAAAACACATTTTCAACTTTGTGTAACGTCCGAATATACAGATTTAGTGTTCATTGACCTTTTTTTCGGGTTCAAAACAAATGATTAAATAACATTCATTCAATATGGGATTAAGGTGAACAAATGGTAAAACTAGAGGATCTTGATTACAAACCTAAGCCTATTGATGAGAACTTTGCAGAAGACACCGAGAATTATCCGGTCACTGGCAGCCATCATGAGCATGAAGTAAGAGCAGAAGGAAAGCAGAGAATGGATGCTGACGGTAAGCCTTACCCGACTAAACTTGGGATTCATGGCACAAAGGTTGCAATAGACTGGGAAACATGCATCGCAGATGGAGCATGCATGGACGTTTGTCCTGTGAGCCTCTATGAGTGGGAACTTAACCCTGGTGAGGCTGGAACTGGAAACAGTAAGGATATATCTGGAGATAAGGAACTTTATGATAAATTCAGAACAGATAAGTGTGACCCCGTTAGGGAAAACGAATGTATTTTCTGTATGGCCTGTGAAAGCGTTTGCCCAACCAGAGCAATAAAGATAACCCCATAAATTTTTTTTAATTAAGCCCCGTAGTGTAGTGGCCAAGCATACCGGACTTTGGATCCGTTGACGGCAGTTCGAATCTGCCCGGGGCTGCTCTGTAGCATTCATTATAAGGTCACAGGATTACACAAAATATGAAGGGATTTGGTGAAAAATGATTAAGATCATGGGAAGACAGAGTAGGGAAATTGTTCTGGATTATCCGAAAACCGTTAGAACCATACTGGAAGAGTTGAAAGTCTCTGAAGAGAGGTTTGTCTTTTTAGTAAACGGCACACCGGTTACCAAGGATGTCCTCGTTACACCTGATCAGGAGCTTGTCTTTCTTGAAATATTTTCTGGGGGATAACATGGGTTTATTTCCTCCAGAAAACTTCTAAAAACCTTCATGTTTATAATTTTTTCATAGTCTTCCTCTAGGGTTATGCTTGATTTTAGAGTATTGAGATGGTGCCCCATGTTGATCTTTCCAATATTATTTTGAAGAATGGTTTTGAAAGCCGTTATGTCCCTGTAGACCTCTGCGTATACTCTTCCATCTTTGACATATGGACCTCTGGCGATGTGATCGTCATGAAGATATTTGTTGAAGAATGTAAGGCTATTAGGCAAATCTGCTGGGGGTCCTTGCCTTATCCTGACACCTGGAAGGTTGCCGGATTCTAATTCAATCAATATCTGAATTTCTTCTTCCTCAACCGCGTAGAACATATTCATGAGTCTGAACTCCTCATCAACTGCGAATTTAATTAAATTTCTCCTCAGCAATTGAATCTGCGGGAACAATATATCTTCTATAATTTCCGGTTTAGGCATTAGCAAAACGATCAGGTATGTGCCTCTGTTTTGGAAAACTCGATTTGGCCTATTTATGTGATCAGGATCGAAAAAATCCACCGATGGATTTTCCAGGAACATCCTGGAGCCCATTCTCAGAATAGCAAGAGATTTCTCACTTACAGATGCAGAGGCATTTCTGGATAGATCAACTGGGTCAACTATGACCACAGGAGAACTGAACTTCGGGTTTCCGGGGCCCACTACAAATTGCCCACGGTCATTTGCTACTTTTTCAAGAAAGTTGTTGACAGATCCTGAGTAGTAGATGCACAGTTCAACGACGTACCCCGAAAAACCCTCAGTTTTCAATTCGGACCCATAAATGCCCAGCTTTTTCATGAACAGCTTCAATAATATGGACTGCGTTTTCATTTCTGGAGTTGATACAGAATTAAGAAATTCTGTATGTAGAGGAGTTCTATCTACCGATGATATTATTTTAGAATTTCTTTCAAATCTGAAGCATGGAACGAGGTCTATATGCACACCGCTCCATGTGCCTCTTACGTAGGGATGCTCGGCATATTTTGCAACCCCATCTGAAAGAATATGAAAACCAAGGTTGAGTCCTATTTTTTCCATTTCCTCCTTGGAATAACTCTTTTCGAACTGAATGAAAATGTCCACATCGCTGTTTTTTAAATCAGTTCCTCTGGCAAAGGAACCCACTATAATAGGCTGCGCATCTACGGAATTCTCCCGTATATACGTGTCAACCTTTGATAGTACCTCTTTTATCACAGATTCTTTCTTATGTTTCTCTTCACGAGTTGGGACGTATTTTTTTAAAATTTCTGTAATATCCATTTCAATTTGAAATGAGCTTCAGAATGGCATCTGCAGGCTGGCCATCGGTCATCTTCAAGGCTTCTATGGCTTTTTCCCTGCTCGCGCCGGACTGTTCCATGACCAATTTTATATCCTCCTCTGGAAAGGTCTGCCCCTGCGCTTGCTTATTGTCAGATAAGGGTGTGCTCTCTTCCCTCATTGTGCCAACAATCTGGAAAGAGGTTTGCCCCTGTGCGGTTATGGCTGTTACTTCAGGATTTTCAATAATATACCTCTTATTGCCAGCTTCCATCACAACCTTCTTTACGTCTGGGTATTCAGTACTCTTTATACCCATTTGCTGCATCATTCTCTTCACTTCCCTAGAATTCATTTTGCCGGGAATCATAGAAAGGTAACTACAAATAGGGATAAATGGTTTATCGTTATTGTTACAAGAAAAATCAAAGAACTCAAGGCTAGTATGAGCACTGTGTATTAAATTGACTTTTAAGGAGATAACCCTAAGTGGAGAAAAATAGAACATGAAATAGCCCAGAAGATCATATTATGGACTGGCGGCCCAATTCACCATTATCTTTGATAAAGAAAACATAAAAGAAAAGTGAAGAATATGGAGGGCTATTGAACAAGTGTTAAATAAATTAAGAGTATTCCCAGTTTACTGCCGTGATAGCTCAGTTGGGAGAGCGCCAGACTGAAGATCTGGAGGTCGCTGGTTCAATCCCGGCTCACGGCATTTCCCAAAGAAATGAATGTTTTGTTAATTATCTTTTAAGCTTATGACTGCATTTTAGGGCTTGTTTGTTTTATCCTGCGATTAACAATTGCCTCAATAGAACTGATCTAGTGGTTATGTTTTGGTCAGAATATACTTTATAGGATTCACATTTCTTATAGCTTGTTTTACGGAGCGTGATAAAGCGCCCGCTGATACAATAAAATGAGTTAAGGGACATTATAAGAGTGCGAATAAAGGATGTAGAAAAACCATCGGGCGAAATGGGAAAAGAAACATGAATAGTAGTCTAAGAGTAATTTGTGTAGCAGAGAAATGGAATACTGTATACTAATCCTAATGAATATTCTAATTTTTATGAATGCACGGAAGTTATTTTGTTGCTTCGCCCAAAAGTTATTTAGTAGACATATAATTTTAATATGCCTGCAATAGTGAAATGCTATTAAGAGAATTAATCAACATTATCTTTTGTTTATCATTGTTATAATTTGAGATACATTCGTTCTCCCTATATTTTTCATATATATCAACAAAAGTTTTATCGCATGTATAGAACTGTATTTCTGAGTATAAATCTTCTGTAGTGCCAAAGGCATGAATAATGATAAGCTCTGAAAGAATTTCTTTATCGTTTCCATGTTCATTTTCATTGAAAAAGCTTTTAATTCCACTTTTATCAATAGTATTCTTTAAACTTAAAGGATCATTAGAATCCAGTCCGAGTTCAACGACTGGAAATAATGAATTAACTTTGATCATTATATTCTGAATAGAGTCACTAGCTAAGTGCAAAAGAGCTTCCTGTATTTCCTCGAATGGCATAAAAATGAGTGTATTACTTATACTATTAAATGCTTCTAAAACGAAGGCAACTCTGTTCTTCTTGATGATGTCTTTATCGTTAAATAACATCCGTTCGATTTCAACCAACGCCTTTGCTTTTTCGCCCATATCGAGTTTGTCCCATCCGCGACCCGCTGTTTCCGAGTGCCTTAAGGAATCCCTTACCTTCGCGGACAGAAAGCCAATAGATTCTGCCAATATTTCCGCTATTTCTAGGGATCCTCTTGAACTTAACTTAATTTCCCTGCTTTTGAAGTCTGAGATGAACGTGATACCTTTTTTATGCCTTTTTCTATTCGATAAACTACATCAAATACGATATTTGTGTCAATAAATTTACCATTTGTTATCTGGGCCCCCTCCTTACTCTGAAATTGGGGGTATATCCTTCAATATGTCAACTAGGGCTTTTCTTCCATTGGAGGATTTTTCAGTAGCGTTTAAAACTATTAATCTCAGCTCCGAGAAGCGTCTTAACATGATCCTTTCATCGAGCTCATCCCGTATGTAAGCGTATATTACTACCTGATAGATAAAAGATACAAACGCGAGCACAACTGTATCGCGATTGTTCAATTTCTTTGATTTTGCAAGATCTATCGCAATGCTACTTAGTAACTTAGTATATAAATCATAATAGGATACAAACAGCGCGTCATTAGTATTCCAAGCTTCCTTATTCTTTATTTCTTTTACTACATCTACTCTAAGTTTTTTAAGATTGGATATTGACTCCAACACGTAATCTCTCCAAAGGGCACTTTTGTTACTTTCACTCATTTTATCAATGAAGTGGTCCACGTACTTGAATCTCTTGTCCAATTCTTTTATTTTTTCTCCATATTCTTTGAGCTTGAGTTCATTGGGTTCTTCAAATGATATCTCTGACCTCATTAGTTCTAGCATCATTTCTGCCAAGTCTTCATATAGTTCAGAATTTTCCTTAATATAATCTTTAATCATGCCCTTTACTACTTTTATTGATGAATGGTTCTTTTTAAGCTTCTTTTCTATAGAGTTTAAAGGTTTTGGAATAATCAGACTCTTGAAAAATTCATTTTCATATAAGCTGTACATGCCACTCACAGATATCATAAATAAAAAGTTTAATTTAATCTTTTTGAATAATACTTTATGCAATTTAAAAATTGGGTCGGTATTCTAAGTCGATTTGTTCCATCTTCAATTAGGCTTTGCCAAATGATCTGCCAAGAGTCATAATAAATTAAATAAACTGAAGCCAGAGCATGACAGGATCGTCTTCTCCTTGCAATTCAACAGTTGTCTCACCTAGAGAACTTATGGTTGTGAATGTGTTAAAGAATATTTTGCCATCCTCCTCAAACCCTTTCATAATATGTTCAACGGGTTGCCCATTTGGCAAATGCGCCTGAGCTTCAGGCATATCTGGCGAAAACCTCAATTCTACTGTGCCATCGTCGTTTTCATAAAGGGTGTAGGACCTATTTTGAATAATATACTCCTTCAGTAACTCAATATCAACATTTGGTTTATCATACATGTTTTACGTATCACCCTATTATAAAAAAATATTCTCAAGACATATGGTCAAGTTAGATAATTAATTCACGCAAGCAAAACAAAGGATTTTGATCAGAATTCAGCCTCTTTTTCCTAATCCTCAACCTTGGGTCGGTATGAGTTAAGAATCTGTGAAATGATTTGATTTGTTGCCTTAACAATATCCTCAACGCCCTCTTCGGTTCCGTTCTTGTTAAGCACAAACCCTACCTTAACCATTCTTATGATCACGGGTGCTAACTCATTAATTGTTCTGTTGAGAACGGTTGTATCCTCAATGCTTGCCAGTACGTCAGGGAACAGTAAGTCTCGGCCCATTGAAACGGCTAGCATTCTTTCTCGTATGGTTTCCTTGAATAATCTCAGGTTAGATACATACTTCTCCCCCTTTGATGTCAGTTTGTACACTTTGGCTCTTCCTCTCATATCAAAGGATATGAAATTGTGGTGTTCCAGAGTCTTAAGCATCGGTCTGATGGTACCACCGGATACCATTGAACCGTCCCATTTCAATTTCCTTGATAATTCGTATCCACTCATGGGTTTGAGAGAAAGTATGAAAAGAGCACTGTCTGAATATTCACCTAAATTCATGTATCGAATTCGACATTATTTATTTATATTTAAGTGTAACCGAAGTGGCGATAGTATGAAGTACGCTCACATATTGATCAGTTTTTGAGAAGAAGCACATACCGTCAAACGTCTACGGATCAAATTGAAAACCAGTGGCGAAAGGTTTTTCACACATAACCATTTTCAATCATTTTATAAAGTGATCTCTTCCAGTAATTCTTGTTTAAGGTAAGGAATGCCAGAAATCCTATGGAACCGGCTATGATAAAAGGGAGTGATATGGGAACAAATAACGCCACAAAGATCAGTATGAGCATGGTAAAGGATATGGGGAGGGTTCTGAACTGCGAGATGTTGTATGTCGTTGGGAGTACATCTTCTTGCTTTATCTGAAAAGTTTTCTTGTAGAATGAAAGAGTGAAATTTATTCCGCTGTAGACGGGTACGAGTATTAGAAATATAATAATTGAGGGAATTGCACCGAACATTCCACGATATGCCAGAATAGCGTTGACAACAATAAAAGGAGATCCGATTGTAAGTGTCTGAACCATCTTCGAAATCATCGTTACGCCCATGTATTTTTCTATGGGCATTGACGTAAACCCAAGCCATGCCCTTTCTTTAGAAAGTGTCCCTGAACTCAACCCCATTGCAAGACCCCATTGTGCATAAGCCTCTGGAAGAAGATATAAAAATGCGTTGGGTGATGCAAGACTTGTTGGTATATTTTTGTTGAAGAACAGTTCGTATATACCGAATGCAACTGCAAGCACAGAAACGAGAATCAGGATTGTATAAACACTCACACGATTTACCTTAATTTTAATATTCCCCATAGAAGCCGTTCTGCTTGAAAAGTCCACCTGCTTGAAGTGAAGGTGAAAAACTGCGTATTCTGGGGTTCTGCCAGTAAAGGAAAACAGCTTCTTGAATCCCCTATTCCTGGAACTCATTGCTGATAGCTTGAATGGCAAGGATTCCTGCTTGATGGAATTAAAAGAAACCACAGTAGCAATGAGGGTAACAAGGATTAGGAAAAGTGAAGAAATTATAACCTGACCCCTGAGGAAAGACAGAGGGCCTATGGGTATATTGAAAAAAGATGAAATTACCCATATAACACTTATGGCCGCCCCACCTACTCTGACAAATCTTGGTAAGGATGCCATATTAAGGCTCATCGATATGGGCAAGATTGCCATGCATAGAAGGTCCACAATGCCGAAGGACAAAGCTAATGTGTTGTCTCTTATAACAATGAGAGATGCTGATCCAGCAGAGATAAATATAAGGGACGAGGCAAGGGCCTGTGATATGAAGAATGCTGGAACAAGAACGCGGTTTCCTATGGCGGAAGTTAATAAAAAGTCCCTATCTGCAGATGTGGTAGATATGCCACCCGTGTAGATGGCACTGGCAAGAAAGACAATGAAGAAAAATCCCAGATAATATGCTGCAAAACTCTTATCAGTGGTCAGCCCCAGGTTAATAGTAAGCAATGAGTAGAAAAGTAACATTATTATAATTGCCAGAAAGCCCTTTGAAAATCTTGATTTGATAAGTAGGGTAAGAACCTTACCGAACATTCTTCATCATATCCGCCACAATGGCTTCAATCGGTCTCTTGCTGTTATCATAATTTTCAAGTTCATCCAGATTTCCGTCCCATACTTTCCTGCCTCTTGATAAAACAACTATTCTCTGTGTCATTCTTTTAGCTATGGATAGAATATGTGTGGATATAAGAAATGTGGAGTTCATATTGTTAAAATAGTCGAAAACCCTTTCCTGGGTTGGTATATCAAGATAATTTAAAGGCTCATCCATAATGGCAAATCGTGGCTCATGTATGATAGAAAGCGCAAGACACAATTTCTGTCTGTTGCCTCGAGATAGGGAAAGAGGCTTCTGCTGCTTCATACTCTGCATATCAAGAAGATCCATTAGCTGTTCAATTCTATCATTGAGGTTAGCTGTTCGTCTTATCACACCTATATACTCAAGATTTTCCATAACTGATAAATTCAGATATGGGCTTGCATCTTCAGGAAGATAGCCTATATACCTCTTAGCTTCCATGGTGCTTGGCTTATATCCATAAATTCTTACGTTTCCCCTGTCAGGTTTCATAAGCCCTGAGATGATTCTCATAGTGGTTGACTTTCCTGCACCATTTTCGCCAAGCAATGTTACTCTTTCCCCATCTCTGATGATCAGATCAATGCCATCCACAGCCTGCACGCCAGAATAACTCTTATACACGCCCTCAAGGGTCAGTGCATTAGAAGCGTGATCAATTGACTGTTCGGAATAGCCCTCCATAAAACTGCAATTGATTTAATTTAATTAAATATTTGCTTGAACTGATTCTTAATAGAGAAATAGTTTGAGTGAAGTGTTATCCTAGAACTTCAGAAAAGAAATAGTATTAAAACATGAAGTTACGCATTAAACAATTATTTGCAAACTTCCATATCTTAGAATACCATATTAGAAGGTGACTTTAGATAGAAATAAACTTTTGGAGAACCCTGTAAAAGACACAGTGGTAGACGAAAACACAACCCTTAGAGAATTAATAGAAAAGTTTCTCTCTTCTGGCGGTTTCACGTCCTCAAAATTGGGGATTGCATACGAAATTATCAAAGATATGTTTCAGGAAGATAACACAACTTTCCTTTCATTCCCCGCAGACATAATCTCCACCGGAACAAGAGGCATCATAAATGCGTTGGTCAAAGAGAAACTTGTGGACGTGATCATAACGACATGTGGAACACTTGACCATGACATTGCAAGATCTTTTAAGGATTATTATTGCGGGTCCTTTGATTATAACGATAAACAGCTGAAGGACCTTGGAATTAATCGTTTGGGCAGTGTGGTCATCCCTGATGAAAGTTACGGCGG
>JAJZAR010000044.1 GCA_021799315.1 Thermoplasmata archaeon
GATACTGCAGTATCCATATCAACAAACTTAACACTCACTGGCAACTCAAGTTCAGTGTGGATTTTCCAGATATCCGGAGGACTCACATTCGGTAACGGAGCACACATAATTCTTACTGGTGGAGCTCAGCCTAAGAACATATTCTGGCAAGTTGCAAGCGGAGTGACCATAGGAACTGGAGCATCATTTTATGGTATAATACTCTCACAAACAGCCATTACAATTGCCACAGGTTCAACCTTGACTGGTCTCGCCCTGGCTCAATCCGCTGTTACCCTTCAGTCCGACACAATAACTGCAACGCCAGCGCCGCAGATTATACTTCCTGAGAATTACAGTGTGTCGTTCACAGAATCAGATCTGCTATCCGGAACATGGTATGTAAATGTAACAAACAGCACAGGCCATATATTCCTTGGGAGTTCAACAGCATCCTCCATTTCATTTAACTTAACAAACGGATCATACACATACACAGTACAGACTTCAAACAAGATCTATCACGCTAACGGCGGATCATTCACAGTAAATGCATCTTCAAACAAGGCCATATCTGTAGCATTCTCCTCAGTGAAGTATTCTGTAACATTCACAGAAACCGGTCTTCCCTCAGGAACATGGTATGCAAACGTAACAAACAGCACTACTGGTTATGTATTCCTTGGGAGTTCAACAGCATCCTCCATTTCATTTAACTTAACAAACGGATCATACACATACACAGTACAGACTTCTAACAAGATCTATGAACCCTCATCATCCTATGGTACAGCCACAGTTAATGGTCAAAATGTACTAGAATCAGTAACATTCTCATCGGTGAAGTATTCTGTAACATTCACAGAAACCGGTCTTCCCTCAGGAACATGGTATGCAAACGTAACAAACAGCACTACTGGTTATGTATTCCATGAAAGCTCAACAGCATCAGCAATTTCCCTCACACTAACTAATGGATCATACACATACACAATAGTAACAACAAACAAGATCTATCACGCTAACGGCGGATCATTCACAGTAAATGCATCTTCAAACAAGGCTATATCTGTAACATTCACCTCAGTGAAATATTCTGTAACATTCACAGAAACAGGATTACCTTCAGGAACAGCATGGTATGTGAATTTAACAGGAATGGCTTCATCAGGACCAATAACAGCATCAACCTATACAGTGAGTCTCACCAACGGATCATACTCTTACACTGCCAGTTCAACGGACAAACCATATAGTGCAGTCAATGGAACTCTCTCTGTAAACGGCCATTCAACGCCGGTTACTGTTAAGTTCTCAACAACTTCAAAGCCAGCATCCGGGATTTCAAACACTGACATATACATAATTGCCGGTGTTGTTGTGGCATTGGCTATTATTGGTACAGCAGCAACAATGATTTTGAGAAAGAGAGGAACCAAATAATCCTCCAGCCACTTTTTTTAACATATTTTAATAAGATTTTCTAACCACACACTTTTAAATTTAACCAAACTCGCAAATTAACAAATTTTGATCTTCTATAATGTTTATAGTAAAACTGGAACGAATATCCTGTCAAGGAAAACCATTTTGTCTATCATTGTGACTAACCTGGGATATGTTGTGGTATTATATTCTCACATTGTTCTTTTGTTACAAGCGTTAGACATCCGTATGAAATTTTATGAAACATGGACTCCATTTTATTTGTTATAAACGCCGTGAAAACAGTTAAAACCAACTCTGTTCCCTGGGCTTTACTATATAATATAAGATATCTACTTATATATAGTATAAATCGCGAACCATGGCTGCTGACTTAGCATTTAAGGGATTGGAAGCTTTCCATGGAATACTCGGAGTCCTCTGGATAATCATGCTAATATGGTTTGTATTATCTATTAGTAAGTACCGTTCTAATCACACTGATACAGCGGGAAAAGGTGTCAGAAAGTCTGGTATTGCACAACGAATTCTTGGCGGTCTGGCTATGATAATGGGTCTTATACTCGTTGCCACAATGAAAACATTGGGATCAAGCTTCAATTTCGATTCCAATGCCGGGATATTTCTATCCATAGGGATTGTGTTTGCTATTATCGCCTATGTTATTTTTGGGGAAGGCATGGCCATGAGGTTAGCAAGAAATTTGAACGCAGATAAAAGTAAAAGCCTAATAACGTTTGCCTCTCTGGAGTTGCTCTTTGCAATTCTCACAATTATTTTTATGGTTATAGGTACCTCAATTTAAAAATCCTCGACCTTTATTATTTCACAATTTCCAACCTTTCTCTTTTTGAAATCTATTCCAGTTGTTAATTGGAGTAATATCCCAATAAAAACGCCATGGGAAACAACAAGTTTGCTAAGCTCCCTATCCTTTCTTATATTTTGCAAAAACGTTTCAGCTCTTAGGAATTGATTCTTAACAGTTTCCACTCCTTGAAGTGGCATATCTTCTGAAACAATCTCCAGTATGGAAACCTTTCTTCCCAGGACATCTCCTATCTGATCTGTCGTTTTACCCTCAAGAGGGCCAAAATACCTTTCTCTTAAATTTGGATCCGATACAATGTCAATATCTGAATCACCGACAAGTATTTCAGCAGTTTCCATAGCCCTTCTCAGATCACTTGAATAAACGATATCAATACTATTTTCCTTAAAAAATTCAGAAGCACGCTTTGCTTGTTCCACACCACGTTGATTAAGACTTATATCACTATGGCCCTGCCATCTGCCTTCATTGTTCCAATCAGTTTCGCCGTGTCTAACAAGATAAAGCATAAAAAAGAGAAAAATATCCTGTTAATATAATTTATCTAATTTTTCCTATCGGCTAGCCCAAGCCAGAATTTGTTTTCTAGATTGAGAATTCCTTCGGCACCTTTAAAGAAGTTCTCTCTAGCTAATGCCTCTTTCTTATGGGTTCCAAGAACATCTTCCATGGCTTCCTCATGATGCTCCTCTAATTCTCTGTGGAAGGTGAAATATTCAATATCTGCATTCTTATACTTCGGGTATTTTTGCTTCAGAATTTCAAATCCAGCAAGGATTTTGTCCCACATAGGTATGGCCATGTTTTCAAGACCAAATTCAGCTCCAAGGGCTTCATAGTAATCTGAAGAAAAGAATGTTCTCATTCCGTCAAGCCATGCTTTCGTGGTAGGCTCCTGCTTGCGCTTCACAATATCTGCAGGCTCAATGCCAATACTCCTCAGATATTTTCGGTACAATAACTCATGCCTCTTCGTAGGGTCCATGTCACCAAGTTCAGAAACCAATATGGTTGTTAGATTTGCCGCATCATCCTCGTTAGGTGTATTTACCAGTAAGGTTCCCAGGATGGCAGGCCACTCCCTCGTAAAGTGGTAAAACTCTATGGAAAACCGCCTAAACTCTTCCTCAGAGACATCACCTTTCGCAAATCGATTTATAAAATCATTATCGATTGCGTTGTGTTTCTTGACAAACTGATACGTCTTCTCGTAGAAGTTCTGTTCATTTATGCCTTCGGTCATCATATTAGATACATGTAAACGGTAATATAAATATATTATCGATATTCATAAAGACTATCAAATGTGGAAGGAAAATGTTCCCAGTAGATTACAGAAACACCATTCAAATTATTTTATTATTGTCATGCTTTCCTTGCTATTGCCTCTCTACGCATGATCTTGTAATATATCCTGGAAGCTGTGAATTTTACCAATTTTATGGTTTGATAGTCTGACAAGTTTTTTTCCAATCCTGGCATAGAGTAAGTTCCCTCTTTCTTCTACTATGAGTATTTTTTTCAGATCTATTGCAGATCTTGTGGTTTTTAGTTGTAGATTGTTTGTCAGCTTTTCAATTCTTTTATCGTCCATGATCCATGAATAAAGGTCAATGGATCTATCTTTGGGAACAAGGAGGATCAGTTCATATCCTGCATAGTTGCAAATCTTTTCCACAACCCTAGAAAAGTATTCAAGGTCTGAAACTTCAACCTCACAAATGAATGGTATATTTTCTTTGAAAAAGAACAGATCAGGCCTCAGCGTATTAAGTTTTTTCTCGCGCTCCACGTAAATGCCGTTTGACATAAGATATCTCTCCATAATTGTCATAAGGAATGTGTGTTCTCTCATCACACGTGGTGTGTCTTCAGCGATCGCTTCATCTCCCAACCCAAATTTATCAAGGCTTTTTTCAATACTCTTTGCAACGATGTCTTCGTTGTAATTCTGTGTTATCATAAATGGGACAAAACTGTTCACCGCTATACCATCCTGATTCAGCAAATCAATATGGGTAACATTGTGAGGCTTTCCCAGAAGAATAGAATCCATGGTCTTTTTGTAGAGGTTTTTATCCGTTATAATTGAACATACTTCTTGCGCATCGTCTCTGGAGATGTTAAAGGCGTATACTGAACCCGTATTGGACTTTATGGATTCCCTGAGACTTTTCGGGTACTGAGAAATAAACTGAGATGCCAGTATGAGAAAAAGATTAAATTTTCTGCCCTCGCTGAGCAACTCCGAGAGGATTGTTGAATTGAGATTTTGCGCCTCGTCAATCATGACCAGAGTTCTAGGTATGGGATCCGATTTGAGAATCTCTGACCAAAGTCTGCTCATGATCAGTGATGATAATATTCTTCCTTGGGGAGCTGAAATCGTTGTTTTCGAAGCATCAATGATCACCAATCTGTTTCCACTTTTCATTTCCTGTAAGAGATCAATGCTTTCCATGGTGGAAGAGGCGATATTGCTTAGAAAGGGATCACTGACTATGGGGAATAACTTGTTTATGGAACTTGTACTGTATTCTACCCATGAAGGCCATTTTGATATGAGATTTCCTATTACAAGTTTTGTTTCTCCAGAGGACCTTTCCAAAAGTGCTTTCATGAGTTCTCGTGAAAGTAGGGTCTGAAGAAAGGTGTTTATTGTAGCATTTTCATTCTGTTTGAGCACCTCTCTCAGGATTGAAGTGAATATTAATTGTAACCTTGGTCCCCACGTACCCATGGACAAAGATGCTTCACCAGAGAAGATTTCCTGTATCAGATATAACGAAATAGACGACTCTGCAGCATTTCTGAGGAGATTCATCTTGATGCATTTCCCAATTTTATCTGGAGACGGTCCAATGTATATAAGCTGCTTATTTTCATTCATTTCAATAATCCTTCTCGCAAGTTGTCCGTGAAAGTCAATCACAATAAGATTCGAGTTGTCAGAAGACATAATGTTTTTAGAAATATTTCTTAAAAGGTTAGACTTTCCAGTTCCAGTTCTACCAAGAATCACGCTGTGAAAGAACAACTGTTTCTCATCCACACTGAAGGGTTTTCCAGCAGCTGAAATCCCCAAACTGAACGGCTTATCTAATTGAGCTTTTTTGCTGTATGTCCCAACATCATATCTGTATCTCACTTTTTCCAAAAAAGTCTCTGTTTCTTAACGTTTTCAGCATGTGCATTATCTGTTCACGACCATGTTTGAAATCTTTCACTCTCGGTATGGTTACAGTTACATATTGGTTCTTTACTTTGAATTGTCCAAGGACAGGGCCTATGTCTGAAAGGGTACCAAGTACAAAATCTTCTCCGTGCTCGCTTTCTGTAAACATTGTATTCTCTCTAAAAAAGTCGTATTTCAAATTTTTTACTCCTGTTCCCGTAACGCTTACGTCAAGAACAGCATAATCATTGTGGAGATTCCTGAAAATTAAAATCTTCTGCACATTATGGAATGCCCCAACGGAATCAAGTTTATATTCACCTATGCCTAAATTTTCTCTCTGCGACCATTTCATTCTGTTCATCCTCTCTTCTTCAAACCAGAAAACTGTTCCTGGTGCGTTACAGTAAAAGGATCTTGCATAAAAGGCTGATAAAAAAGGTCTAGAAAGGGGATTCATATGTTCGAGAAAGGAGATCACATCATCCATTTTGCCTTTGGGATGCCTGATCTCAAGGCATGTGCCCTCTACGAATATGCACGATGATATGGAACCCGAATAATCCATTCCTGTAAAGAGAGGGTAAGTTTCACCCTTTCTCTTAACTTTTCCGCGCTCGACGGTTCCAAAAAAATCACTCGCGGATAGCATCTGGCTCTTTGGAAATCCATAATAAAACCAGTCCATGAAGAATTCCTTTACTCGGATTCCGCTGTCAGGTATTTCAAAGGCCAGTGTGGGATGTCTGTAATAGGAGAGTCGCAGGGTAAATATATCTATGATACTTCTTTCGACAAAAGTGGTAAAAGGGAGTTGCACCTCTGTTACATCTTTTTCATTCAGGGTAAACAACATTTCAATCTATAACGTTGTCTATCAACCCTATCTTATCTGAAGAGATCTTCACGCTGTCATTATGTTTCAAGAAAGGATATTTTCCGGAAGCAGCCACTCCTTCAGGTGTACCGCTCAGGATCATATCTCCTGGTAGAAGGGTGATATGTTGACTCAGATAGGATACCATATCGGGGAAGCTGAATATCATATCATCAGTATCGCTATTCTGCCTCACTTGCCCATTCACCTCTGTTCTTATATTGAATTTCTCATATTTGCCAAGAAAGACAGAGCTGCTGATTGGAAGAAAAGTGTCTGCGGCCTTCGACATGATCCAGTTTTTTCCAAGATTTTCAGCATATTGAGCTTGAAAATCTCTTGCACTGACATCGTTAACAACGGCAAATCCTCCAATATACTCTGAAGCCTCCTCTTTTGAGACACCATACGCTTTTTTACCTATGATCGCTGCAATTTCTCCTTCGTAATCCAACTTTTGAATGTCACTGTGACATTTTATTTTTTCATTCCAAGGTATTATGGCATTTTCAAATTTCAAAAAAAAGTAAGGAAACTCAGGATTTTTCTGTTTTGTTTCACTTGAGTGTGATCTGAAATTAAGTGCAGGGCAAAAAATTTTGGATGGCTTGACAGGGATTTCCAATTTCACTTTCGTGAAGTTCTCATTGGTCTCCTCCTGGAATTTTATGGAACCTGTAAAGATCTCATTTATTGAACTTAGTGTTTCACTACTGTAAAATTTTCCGTTCCTCTCCTGCAAGCCATACAAACCATTTTCTCCTTTAACGATAGCAGTCTTCATGCTTTGTTAATGGTTTGAAACTATTTATTGGCTTTGCATTCTGTAATTCCCATAAATAGAATAATTTGTAGCATACCACATGATGGGTAGAGTGATCCCAAGCAATAGTAGCGAAAATTCAAGTTGGCTGACTATGGAAAACTGTGCCCAAATCTGTGAACCTGTGACAACGCTGTAATAAAGTATGATGACAAAGATTATGGGAAACATTCCCGATATATATTCAAAAATGATTGCTCTCTGCACTTTCTCGACGCCAGAAAGAATCAAGGAAATGATAAATCCTGCCATGATCGAACTTATGCCCATTATGGAGAATATATATCCGTGATCCACTGTGAGTGTAAGGATTGAAGGGATGTACCACATAACCATGAGGATGGTGGCAGCTGTGGATAGAATGGCGTACATACCTTTCCTGAATGTGAAATTGCTTTTTGTGTACTGCATCACTGTGAGAAATACAAATGTGGATACTGTAAACATCCCGAGATTTGTCCCGAAGTAAAAAAGGAAGTTCCGAGCATATCCAAGATAAACTCCGGTGGTTATTGCTATGGGGAACGCAATTATCAGTGCAGAAATAAGTAAAATCCTACTAAGGCTTACTGTGCTTTTTTCCCATTGTCTTTTGAGAAAATCTATATTTTTGTGTTTTAACAGAATGTGAATTATTATGAACGTCCCCAGAGAAAGGATGAGACTTTCAAAGATAATGGGTACAGAAACTATTCCAAGTATTTCGGATCCTATGGCAGGAACTATGGAAGTTGTTGTTTCACACTGGCATGAGAAAAGAGAGAATGTAGTGGAGGTTACTGAAAGCGTTTGGGACTTAACTCCGCTAACGTCGTTTCTCATCCTGGCCAGTTTCAAAATACCTCTTGCATTCTCTATTAACAGTATGCCTAAAATAAGTACAATAAATATGTACTGAACACTGATGGTCAATATGAAAAATCTTGGTGATGATAGCACAATACCATTCTGAAAGAAAAGAGGGACTCCGCCTGGTTTGACATCATCACCACTGTTAAATATTAGCAAGTTTGTTTCTATGTTAAGTGGTGTAAATCTCAGTAAGGAAGAAATGAGCATCATTGAAATGCCGTAAATTATGTATACGAAGCGGTACACTTTTTGTTTGTCTTCATAAAATAGATACCTGATTGAGAGAATTATTGTTATTGCTTCAAGGGCAAAAATAATAAAATTTGAGAAGGTAAGAGTTGCCAAAATGATGTTGGCAAATGTAAATATTGAAATTGGATAAAATCTCAGGAAATGAATTTTGTATTCGAACAAAATTTCGAGAATAGGGAGAATACCAATAAGGCCGAAAACAAGAAAAATAAGGTTCGTTCCTGGTGATAAAATAATGAAACCTGTTGTGAATTGAAGGCTTATAGATGCGATATAAAGTAAAAGTGCACCTATGATCCCGTAACGTCTGAACACGCTAAGCAATTAATATTAGATTTATATGTTTTTCACAACAATTTCTTTTTTTGACATTTCAGGAAACGATTCTCAATGCTGTTCCAATGAAAGTCATAAGCACGCCAAGAATTATAAGCCCAAGGATCCATTTTGTATAACTGCCGCCTGTCACTTTTGCCGTGTAAGCTCCAAACAAAGAAAGCGACAAATATGATAAACCTAAGGAAATGGAATCTATATCGTGAAAGCCTACATAACTGAATAATGGTATGGAAGCACCTATGAAACCCATTATAAACGAGGCTGATCCGCCGTACACAGATTCAACCAAAATTCTTCCAGATAAGATTTTTTTGATGCTTTGCGGAACCTTGATTCCTGGTTTCAAAGCCTTTGCCACTCTAAATTCACTTTTACTCAGCTTACTGAATTCAGCTATAAAGTAACTGATTGATCCGACAAAGGATGATCCGAAAGCAATGTGAAGAGCTGTCTCTGGACGAATTGGAAAATCATATACTATGGCGTAGGCAGTGATCATCAGGGATGTAATGAGACCGTCTACAAGCCCTATGCTGATTGCAAAGGACTGATCAGGCTTCACTCATCACGCCTTATATTTTCTATAAGTTTTGGTCCAACAGCAACTTCATCCAGTGAATGCACAACAGCTCCTGTTTCTTCTATGTTCGTCACCACATTGTCATAGTTAATTTGCGATCCTTCAATGGTAATGTTGAGACCCATTGTTTCAATATCTATTTCTGTAACAATTATATTCACTCCTTCAACTCCTTTAACGGAACTGATGGATTCACAGAGTTCAAGCAGAGTGGGTCTATTAATTCCTTTTCCCACATCAAGAATCAGCCTACGTATATTCATTTTTTTGGCACCTTTAAGGTTTATTGGTAATATTTAAATCGGTTTAAATTTTTTGTTTCAGAATCGACGCTATTCATATTATGTCTATTTAGGCTCTGGAAATCATCAAATAAGTCTGTTATATAAGACAACTCTTTGTGAACAACGTATGGAACAATACGTTATATATTGAGATTGTAATACGTATTTTGTCTATGGAAAATCGTAAGAAACAGTTGCTGTATTTTATGCTCTTGATGATCGGTATGTCAGGATTAATGTTCTATGTGTCATATCTGAACAATGCAGCATAAGTTAAGAATTGGAGTGGCAACCATAGGAAACGAAGTTGTCAAAGGTAGAACTCTTGATACAAATTTTAATTATATTGCGGAATTTTTTACCAGAAAAGGGAAAATCGTGGAATTTCATGTCTCATGTAGGGATGATGCAGAGTCAATTGGCAAAACAATTGATTTCTTAAAAGAAAACTGTGATGTCATCATCACCACTGGTGGCTTAGGACCAACTATGGATGATATAACTATTCAATCAATAGCTGAACATCTGGGAAAGAAACTTATTATGAATAAGGAGGCGGAAAGTGAACTGAGGTTGAAATATGCAGGACTAAAGCTTGAGTTCACACCTGAAAGAATGAAAATGGCTCAATTCCCTGAAGGTGCTGAGTTGATCCAGAATCATGTGGGATCAGCCCCGGGAATGATTTTGAAGGTTGGGAATAATACAATATTCTCCCTGCCTGGCGTTCCAAGTGAAATGAAAGGCATGCTTGATGAGGTTCATAAACGCTTAGGCTTAGAAGATGGAAGTTACATGAGCAGAGAATTCAAAATAGAAGGTGTTATGGAGAGTTCACTGGCACCCATAGTAAGGGCAGTTTATGAGAAGTTGAATAATGACATATATATTAAAACTCATCCTTTGTCGAGCCATGATCATGTTCCTCAATTATCACTGGAGATTTATGGTTATGATCAGGATAAAGATGCATTGGAGAGGCGAATAACCGAGACATATAAGGAACTGAGACAAAACATTAAAATTATATTTAATAAAGATATATGAAAAGTTGATTCAAATGAGAGAACTTGAAAAATTCGAAATAGGGGTACTTGAATTATGTAAAGATCAAAAACTGAAAGAGAAGCTTAAGGGGAAGATGGAATCAAGATCTAAACCTTTGGACCCTTTCGAGTTGAAAAAAATTGAATACAAAATCGAAAAAGCAAACAAAAAATTAGCTTAATGGTGGCCAGGGGGGAAAATAGCCATATCAAAGTCATAATAAGCCGGTTCGTCAAATCTCAATATGTCAGGGTTCACGTTCATTTTAACCGCTAAATGATAGGCAAACATGTACGTATAAGCCATTGACAGAATGGGAAGTTCAAAACTGCTTTCATAATCAACAGGAACACTGAAGTCCCCGTCACCATTTATTACTAGGGATGTTGAATTAACAAATTTAATCCCCCTATTGATCTCTTTTACTCTTTCTGAATCCTCCTTATTTTGTATCATCAAAATCAAGGTCTTATTATCTGTTACAGAGGTACAACCATGGTTATATTCCTCCATCTCTATTCCCTCTGAATGGATGTGCGTGGCTTCTTTCAATTTCTGGGCGGTTTCTCTTGCGGCAATAAGATTTTTTCCGGAACCAAGGACAAATATTCTATTTATTTCTGGCATTTCTCTGACAATTGATTTCATTGTGTGGTCTGCCTTGTCAAGTTCTGCTGCTATTTTTGAAACAAGAGGTTTAAAGTCATAATCAATTTTTTCATACTTCTTCGCTATTATGGCAGATGCCAGCACATTATCAAAAAATCGG